>NZ_DKGR01000041.1:0-57147 GCF_002453335.1 Arsenicicoccus sp. UBA6765 | reverse complement strand
CGGTGCTGGTGGGCGCCACCGGCGTCGGAGGGCGCCACCGGTGCTGGTGGGCGCCACGCACGCGAGTGGGCGATTCCGGTGAGAGGGCGGAACTGGTTGCTCGGACCGCCGGGAGGGCGCCATACCTGCCCTCTCACGAGCTGCCGACCACGGGCCGTTGGTGGGATCTGGTCCCGGTGGCGGGCTCAGGTCTGAGGTGCGGGTTCCGGTCTGGGTGGTGACGGCGCTCCCTGGTGGCGCGCTGCAGCAGGCCACCGGTGCTGGTGGGCGCCACCGGTGCTGGTGGGCGCCACGCACGCGAGTGGGCGATTCCGGTGGGAGGGCGGAACTGGTTGCTCGGACTGCCGGGAGGGCGCCATAGCTGCCCTCTCACGAGCTGCCGACCACGGGCCGTTGGTGGGATCTGGTCCCGGTGGCGGGTTCCGGTCTGGGTGGTGACGGCGCTGCCTGGTGGCGCGCTGCAGCAGGCCACCGGTGCTGGTGGGCGCCACCGGTGCTGGTGGGCGCCACGCACGCGAGTGGGCGATTCCGGTGGGAGGGCGGAACTGGTTGCTCGGACTGCCGGGAGGGCGCCATACGCGCCCACTCACGAGTCCCGGATCCCGCCGGTCCCACCAGCGCGGTCTGCGGGAGCTAGCGTTCGCCGGCGGTGGGCCAGGCGTTGGGCTGGCAGCCGGCCAGACCCTTGCTCTGCTGCATCATGACGGGCGCGACCTCGCCCTTGCCGCCGCACTGCCGGTGCCCGTGACCGAGGAAGTGCCCCACCTCGTGGTTGACCATGTACGCGCGGTAGGTCGCGACGTCGGTGAAGGTCGGCGTCTGCAGGGTCCAGCGGTCGGAGTTGAGGATCACGTCGTCGCCGTGCCGGCAGCTCCACCGCCCCAGGGTCTGCAGCGGCAGGCACATGCGGTCGGTCGTCGGCGGTGAGGCCACATAGATCGTGAACTCCGCCTGCGTCGCGTCCGGCACCAGCTCGAAGGACGCGCCCCGGTAGCCGATCCACCCGCGCGGGTCGTTGAGCACACCGGCGATCTCGCGCGCCGCGGCGCCCGCGTCGATGCCGGTGCCGCCCTCGACCTTGACGGCATACCGGTGGACGCTGGGTGTCTGACGTGCGGGCTTGACCGCGGTCGGTGCCGCCGTCCAGGTGCCGTCGCCCTTGACTCCCGAGCGTCGTATGCCGCCGCCCGCGGCCTTCGTCGGCCCGGTCGTGGCGGCGCTGCTGGTCGAGGTGGTCGTCGGCGTCGACGTGCTGGCCCTACGTGATGAGGACGGGCTATCCCCAGGCGACGAGGACGAGCCGGCCGCCGCGGAGGGTGCTGCGGTCCCGGCCGCCGCTGCGGTGGCGGCTGCGGTGGATGTCGTTGTGCCAGCAGGCTTCGCGGTGCAGCTGCGGACGAGCAGGCTCAGCGCGAGCACGACCACGAGGCCGAGGACCACGAGGACGACCCGGCCACGCGGGGTGAGGCGGAGCGCCGGCCTGCGGGGTGTGGGCGACTGCGGGGCTGTCACTCGCTCAGCCTAGGCAGGTCGGTCGGGTCGGGCCCCGTGCCACGCCGCCCGAGGTGCCGGACCATCCGGTCGGGCTCGCGCCATCCGGCGGGGCTCGCGTCATACGGACCGGGCTCGCGTCATACGGGTCGGGCAGGCGGATCAGCCGGCCTCCGTCCCATCAGCCCGCTGAACGAAGGCCGGTCGATGCCTCTGCCCGCGGCGGGTCAGTCGAGGCGGTCGGCGGCGACCACGCCGCGCATCACCTGGTCGATCGCGGCGCGGGCCGTGGCGGCGAGGGCGGGCTGCGGGGCGCAGGTCGCGATCTGGCCGAGCAGGTCCACGACCTGCTTGCACCGCCGCACGAAGTCGCCCGCCGCCATGTCGGAGTCGCGCAGGCACACCTCGAGCGCCTGGCCGGAGGCCCAGCGGTGGACGGACCAGAGCATGCCCCCGTCCGGCTGGCCGGTCTCGGGCAGGTGGCCGGCGGCCTCGCGGTCGGCGATCGTCGACCACAGCCGCACCATCTGCTGGTAGGCCTCGGCCACGTCGGCGTTGGGGGTGCGCGGCTTGGGGTCGGTCTCGTCCCGGCGGGGCTCGTAGACGAGGGCCGACACGGTGGCCGCCAGCGAGGGACCGTCGAGCCGCTGCCACACGCCGTGCGCGAGGCACTCGGCGGCCAGGAGGTCCTTCTCGGAGTAGAGGCGTCGCAGCATCTGCCCGCTCGGCGTGACCGACTCCCCCGCCGGGTCGAGGTAGCCGAGCTCGGACAGCAGGTCGCAGATCTGGTCGAACTGCCGGGCCACGGAGTTGGTGCGGCCGGAGACCTTGCGGCGCAGCCCGTGCGTCTCGCGGGCGAGCCGGTGGTAGCGCTCGGCCCAGCGGGCGTGGTCCTCGCGCTCGGGGCACTGGTGGCAGGGGTGGGACTTCATCCGCTGGCGCAGCGAGGCGACCGCCTGCTCCCCCGCGGACGATCCCCCCTCGCCGTCGGACCCCGGGCGCCGGCCCTTGCCGCGCGGCGGTGGCTCGTAGGGCACCTTGGCCCGGACCGTCGAGGCGAGGTCCTTGCGCATCTTGGTGTTGCGGGCGTTGAAGTTGCGCGGCAGCTGCAGGGTCGTGACCGGGCGCACGGGCGCGTCGACGTCGTGGACCGTCAGGCGTCGCGCCCGGCCGTCGGCGTTGATCACGAGCGGGGTCGGCGGGTTGTTGCGCCCCGCGGTGTTGGCGTTGACGACGATCGCCATGCCGGTGTGGCGGCCTTCGCGCAGCGAGATGACGTCCCCGGGCTGCAGGTCCTCGAGCGACTGCTCGATCTCGGCGCGCCGCGACGAGGACCGCTCGCGGGCCATGGACTTCTCGAGCTGGCGGATCTGCTCGCGCAGCGCGGAGTACTCCTCGAAGTCGCCGAGGTGGCAGGTCATCGCCTCGTGGTAGCCCTCGAGGGCCTCCTCGTTGCGCCGCACCTGGGTCGCGAGACCGACCACGGCCCGGTCGGCCTGGAACTGCGCGAACGAGGTCTCGAGGATGTCGCGGGCCTCGCTGCGGCCGACCCGCTCGACCAGGTTGACGGCCATGTTGTAGGTCGGTCGGAAGGACGAGTTGAGCGGGTAGGTGCGCGTGGAGGCGAGGCCGCCCACGGCCAGCGGGTCGATGCCGCGGGACCACACGACGACGGCGTGCCCCTCGATGTCGATCCCGCGGCGCCCGGCGCGGCCCGTGAGCTGGGTGTACTCCGCCGGGGAGAGCTCGACGTGCGCGTCGCCGTTGAACTTGACGAGCTTCTCCAGCACGACGGTGCGGGCGGGCATGTTGATGCCGAGCGCGAGCGTCTCGGTGGCGAACACCGCGCGGATCCGCCCGGCGGTGAACAGCTCCTCCACGATCTCGCGGAAGGTCGGCAGCATCCCCGCGTGGTGCGCGGCGTAGCCCCGGCTCAGGGCCTCGACGAAGTCGTGGTAGCCGAGGATGCCGAGGTCCTCGTCGGCCACCCCGGCGATCCGCTCCTCGACCGTGCGCCGGATGCGGCGCCCCTCCTCGGGCGGCACGAGCCGGACGTCCTGGGCGAGCAGCTGGGCGACCGCGCCCTCGCAGCCCGCCCGGCTGAAGATGAAGGTGATGGCCGGCAGCAGCCCGCCGCGGTCGAGCCGCGCGATGACCTCGGCCCGCGAGGCCGCGCCGCCCGGTCGGCTGCCCCGCGCCCCGCCGCCACCGGAACCCCCGCCCGCACCTGAGTACTGACCGCCCGGCCCACCGCCGCGAGGGCGCTCCGAGTCGGGCCCACCCCGACCGCGACCGCGCCCGCGCGAGCCCCACGGGTCGTTGGCCCGGCTCGTGCTGCGCATGCCGCGCCCGGCGGCGTAGGACGACCGCTCCAGCGACTGAAGCCGCTGCACCAGGTCGGGGTTGACCTTGACGATCTCGTCCGTGATCCGGTTGTGGGAGTCGCGGTCCTTGCCGAGGATGGCGCCGCCGTCGTCGACGAACAGGTCGAACAGCTCGCGCCCGACCATCATGTGCTGCCACAGCGGCACCGGCCGGTGCTCGGACACGACGACCGCGGTGTCCCCGCGCACGGTCCCCAGCCAGGCGCCGAACTCCTCGGCGTTGGAGACGGTCGCCGACAGCGAGACCACCTGCACCGCCTGGGGCAGGTGGATGATGACCTCCTCCCACACGGCGCCGCGGAACCGGTCGGCGAGGTAGTGGACCTCGTCCATGACGACGACGCCGAGGCCGTGCAGCGACGAGCTCCCGGCATACAGCATGTTGCGCAGGACCTCGGTGGTCATGACGACCACGGGGGCCTCGCCGTTGACGGACGAGTCCCCGGTGAGCAGCCCGACCTGGTCGGCGCCGTGCCGGGCGACGAGGTCGTGGTACTTCTGGTTGGACAGCGCCTTGATGGGCGTGGTGTAGAACGCCTTGCGCCCCGTGGCCAGCGCCAGGTGGACGCCGAACTCCCCCACGATCGTCTTGCCGGCCCCAGTGGGGGCGGCCACCAGGACCCCGTGCCCGTCCTCGACCGCCGCGCACGCCTCGAGCTGGAACGCGTCGAGCTCGAACGGGAAGCTCGCGGTGAAGGTGTCCAGATGTGGGTGCTGCGCCATGTCCAGCAGGCTACGCGACAGGACCGACAGGCCCTCGTATGACGGCGCCCGGCGTCACAGCCGGCTGGCCTCGTCGTCGGCGAGGTCGCTGTAGTCGGGCTCGCGCCGCGCGCGCCGGCCGTCGATGATCCTCGCCACCCCGTAGGCCGCGAAGTAGAGACCGCACAGGGGCAGGGCCAGCGCGAACATCGTCCACGGGTCCGGGGTCGGCGTCATCATGGCGGCGAAGGTGAAGATGAGGACGACCGCGATCCGCCAACCCTTGAGCATGATGTGCGCGGGCAGGACGTGGATGACGTTGAGCGCGACCAGGAGCACCGGCAGCAGGAAGGCCAGGCCGAAGCTCAGGATGAACCGCGTGACCCAGGTGAGGTAGTAGTCCGCCTGCAGGATGTTGGACGCGCCGATCGGGGTGAAGTCGAGCAGCACCTCGATCGCCTTGGGCAGGGCGTAGAGCGCGCCCCAGCAGCCGAGCAGGAAGAGCGGGACGGCGGCGGTGATGAAGGCCAGGGCCGTGCGCTTCTCGCGCTTGTGCAGCCCCGGGACGATGAACGCCCAGATCTGCCACAACCACACCGGGCTGGCGACGATCGTGCCGACGAACACCGCGACCTTGAGCTTGAGCGAGAAGGCGCCGGTGATGTCGGGGAAGGACAGGATGACGTTGGCGCGCCGTGCGGCGGCGCTGATCCGCAGGGGCTCCTGCAGGCGGAACACCAGGGGGTCGTAGTAGATCCAGCCGATGATCGAGGCCAGCACGACCGCCAGGGCGGCGATGAGGATGCGGTTGCGGAACTCGCGCAGGTGGTCACCGAGGGACATCCGCCCCTCGGGGTTGCGTCCCCGGCGGCGGATGCCGGGACGCGTCGACTGCTCGCGGGCCATGCGCTGGGCGACCGCCCGGCTCAGGCGCGGGGTGCGGTGTCGCCGGGCTCGCGGCGGTAGCGCACGCCGTCGATGACCACGAACTCGTCGCCGGACGTGGCGGACGAGGCGCCGGACGCGGCGCCGTGCACCGGCTGGGCCGGGGGCACGGGCTGAGCCGGCTGGGAGGTCTGCGTGACGCGCGTGGTCCGGGTCTCCTGCGTCGCCTGGGTCGCGTCGACCCCTCCGGACGTGGGCCGGGTGGTGGTGCTCGTCGTCGTGGTGGTGCGGTGCGGCTCGGCCAGCTCGTCGTCGACCGTGGTGCTCGACCTGTCGCGCTCGCCGTCGTTCTTCATCTCGGACACCTCGGACTTGAAGATGCGCATCGACCGGCCCAGGCTGCGGGCGGCGTCCGGCAGCCGCTTCCACCCGAAGACGATGACGATCACCAGCACGAGGATGATCAGGTGCCAGGGCTCGAACGCGTTGCGGATCATCGGGGTCGACCAGCCTTCCAGTGGGTCTGCCTACGAGGGACGAGAGGTCCTGGTCCGTCATCCTACGGGTGTCAACCCCGAGGACGACCAACGCCGGTGAACATGCGGCAACGGCAGGGCGTCACCGGGATGGCGACCGCTCACCGGCAGGGCACGGTTCAGCGATAGAGCGCGAGCGCCGCCTCGGCGCCCTCCCGCACCTCGGCCCGCAGCTCGTCCGGCGAGACGACGCGTGCTGCGCCGCCGAGCCGCAGCAGGAGCCGCCGCAGCCAGGCGGTGTCGCTCGTCGCGATCGTCACGCGCAGCCCACCGCCGTCACGCTCCTGCGCCGACTCGCACGGGTAGTAGTCGCGCACCCACCGCGCCTGCTGGTCGAGGTCGAGGACGACGCGCAACGACAGCTCGTCGGGGCGGAAGATCCCGTTGTCGAGGTCGCGCGGGCGCGCGTCGGCCGGCGGGGTGCCGTCGACGTCGAGGACCTCCAGCTCGGCGATCCGGTCGAGGCGGAAGAGCCGGACGTCCTGCGCCCGGTGGCACCAGGCCTCGAGGTACCACGGCCCGTCGACGTTGACCAGGCGCATGGGGTCGACGTCGCGCTCGGTGGTCTCGTCGCGGCTCGGCACGACATAGTTGAGGTGGACGCGGCGACGCCCGGCGAGCGCCTGCCGCAGCGCCGACAGCCGCCCCTCGAGACGCTCGCCCTCCGCGCCGCCGCCCTCGGCCTCGACGCGCATGTCGACGCTGATCTGGGCGGCCTGCGCGGCGACGCCGGACACCTCGCTGGTGGCGGCCTCGAGCTTGGCCAGGGCGCGGTCGACGGCGTCGCGCTCCCCCAGCCCCGGCACCGCCGCCAGGGCGCGCAGCCCCACCATCAGCGACAGCGCCTCGTCGACCCCGAGCCGCAGCGGGCGGGCGATCGTGTCGGCGTTGGAGACGTAGACCTGCCCGTCCTCCCACTGCGCGTCGATCAGGTCGTCGTGGTAGCCGCCGGGCGTGCCGCAGAGGAACAGCAGGGCCAGGTCGGCCTCGATCTGGGCCTCGGACACGCCGAACTCCGCTGCGGCGACGTCGATCTCGACGCCCTGATGGGTCAGCAGCCACGGCACCATCGTGAGCAGGCGGCTGAGCCGCGCCGTCGCCGACTCGTTCATGTCCACGCTGCCGCGGGGATCCCTGGCGCTCATCGGCTCGCCTCCAGCGCCCCGGTCAGTCTGCGTATGACGGCCTCGCGGAGCTCGGCGGGCGCCAGCGCCTCGACGTCCGCCGCATAGCCCGCGAGCTCGTCGGCGAGCCGCTCCGTGTCGGTGCACGGCAGCTCGATCTCGTCCCACCCGCCAGTCATGCCGGTCCCGGCCTCGCCACCACCAGCACCACCGGCACCACTACTCGGGCCGGTCTGCCCGGCGCGGCGGCGCAGCGCGTGCCCCGCGCCCTGGCGGACGCGCAGCGTCGCCGTGACCGCGGGGCGCTCGGAGGCCTGGGCCCGGATGGACCCCAGCGGGTCGTGGTCGGCGGGCACGGCATACGACCCGGCCTTGCCGGCCCAGGCGATGGGTCCCTCGACCCGCCCGAGGCGGAACACGCGGGGTGCGTCGCGGTCGGTGTCGAAGCCCGTGAGGTACCACCGGCCGTGCCACGCCGCGATCCCCCACGGCTGGACGTGGCGGGTGGTGAGCGCGCCGGTCCCCGAGCGCCGGTAGTCGAAGCGGATCGGGCGTCGCTGCAGGACGGCGTCCTTGGCGCGGGCGAAGGCGGGCTCGGCGGTGCGGACGCGCGGCTCGAGCCCGATCACCGAGGAGTCGTCGCGCTCCACGCCGGCCGCCTCGAGCTTGCGCAGCGCGCGGGCGGCGGGCCCGGCCAGCGACGCCTGCGCCCAGGTGCGGCTGGCGAGCCCGAGCACCGCGATCTCGTCGGGCTCGAAGGCGACCTCGGGCAGGGCGTACTCGCGCCGGTCGATGCGGTAGCCCTCCTCGTTGTCGAAGAGGGGGTCGATGTCCTCGGTCACGAGCGGGATGCCGAGCTCGCGCAGCTCGTCCTTGTCGCGCTCGAACATCCGGTTGAAGGCGTCCTCGGACAGCGCCGCGCCGTACTGCGGGACGGCCTCGCGGATCTTGGACTTGGGCAGCGCCCGTCGCGTGTAGAGCAGGCAGATGACCAGGTTGAGCAGCCGCTCGGTCTTGGCGGAGCTGATGGGGGTCCGCGCAGGAGCCACGTCGTGCCCCTCCCTTCGATGGTCCGGCCACTAGTCTGGCGCCGTGATCCGCTGGCGCAGCGCCCGAGTCGACGCCGTCCGGGCCGAGTGGCCCGGCGCAGTCGAGTATGCCGTAACTGTGTTCGAGGAGGGGGCTGGGGACGCCGCCTCCGGCACCGCGTGTCGGGCCCTCGCCTACGTCGACCTCGTGGGCCGCCCGCAGGTGGGCGACACCGTCCTGCTCAACGTCTCCGCGCTCGAGCGCGGCCTCGGCACCGGCGGCCTGGCCCTCGTGGTCGCCGACCCGGACCGTATGCCGGCAGACCCGCCCCCGGGGCCCGGGCACGTCGTCAAGGCCCGCTACACGCCGCTGCAGGCCATGGTGCTCGGCGTCGACGAGCAGGAGAGCCCGCACCACGCGCTGCTCGCGGACGCCGACTCGATCGACGGGATGCCGGTGGTCACGGCCGACCTGCACTCCGCGGTGCCCGCCGTCCTGGCCGGCCTGCGGGCCGAGCAGCCGGACGCGGTCGTCGCCTATGTCATGACGGACGGCGGCGCCCTGCCCGCACGGTTCAGCCGGACGGTCGCGGGGCTGCGCGAGGCGGGTTGGCTGGCGTCCTGCATCACGGTGGGCCAGGCCTACGGCGGGGACCTGGAGGCCGTCAACGTCCACACCGGGCTGCTCGCCGCGCGGCTCGTGGTCTGTGCCGACGTCGCCGTGGTCGCGCAGGGCCCGGGCAACCTCGGCACCGGCACCCGCTGGGGCTTCTCGGGGACCAGCGCGGGCGAGGCGGTCAACGCCGCCCACACGCTCGGCGGCGTCGCGGTGGCCTCGCTGCGGGTGTCCGAGGCCGACCCGCGCCCGCGGCATCGCGGCGTCAGCCATCACAGCGTGACGGCATACGGCCGGGTCGCCCTGGTGCCCGCGGAAGTGCCGATCCCCCAGGAGGACACCGAGACCGGTCGCGAGGTGCGCCGCCAGGCGCACGAGCTGTGCGCGGGCTCGGGCGGGCGGCTCACGCCGGTCGACGTCCCGACCGACCGGCTCGACGCCGCCCTGGCCACGTCACCCGTCCGGCTGAGCACCATGGGGCGCGGTCTGCAGGACGACCGGGCGTCCTTCCTGGCCGCCGCGGTCGCAGGTCGCCACGCCGCCACGCGCATCCCGACGCGCGAGTAACCCCCCACAGTGACTAGCCTCCGGGAGAATGCGTGGCCTGTGCCACACCGTGCCGCTCGGAGGTAGCCGTCTGATGTTCACCCGCATCGCCATCGTCAACCGTGGCGAGGCCGCCATGCGCCTCATCCATGCGGTCCGCGACCTCAACGCGTCCCGCGGACCCGGGTCCGCCGAGCCGAGGATCGAGACGGTGGCCCTGCACACGACGGGCGAGCGCCGGGCGATGTTCGTGCGGGAGGCGGACCGGTCCTACGACCTCGGACCCGCCGCCGACCGGCCCTATCTCGACCACGCGGTGCTCGAGCGCGCCCTGCTGGAGACGGGCGCGGACGCCGCCTGGGTCGGGTGGGGCTTCGTCGCCGAGGACCCGGCCTTCGCCGACCTGTGCGCGCGGATCGGGGTGACCTTCATCGGGCCGAACCCCGAGGCCATGCGTCAGCTCGGCGACAAGATCGGCTCCAAGCTCATCGCCGAGCAGGTCGGCGTGCCGGTCGCGGCGTGGAGCCGCGGCGGCGTCGACACCCTCGAGGACGCCGTGGCCGCCGCCCAGGAGATCGGCTACCCCCTCATGCTCAAGGCCACCGCCGGCGGTGGTGGGCGCGGCATCCGCAAGGTCTCCTCCGACGCCGAGCTGGCCGATGCCTACGAGCGCACCCGCGACGAGGCGGCCCGCGCGTTCGGCTCCGGCGTCGTCTTCCTGGAGCGGCTCGTCACCGGCGCGCGGCACGTCGAGGTGCAGGTCATCGCCGACTCGCACGGCACGGCCTGGGCGCTCGGCGTCCGCGACTGCTCGGTGCAGCGCCGCAACCAGAAGGTCATCGAGGAGTCGGCCTCCCCCGTCCTCTCCCCCGACGAGGTCGCCGAGCTCAAGGCCAGCGCCGAGCGCCTCGCCGTCGCGGTCGGCTACTGCGGCGCCGGGACCGTCGAGTTCCTCTACCACCCCACCGAGCGCTTCTTCGCCTTCCTCGAGGTCAACACCCGCCTGCAGGTCGAGCACTCCATCACCGAGGTCACCACCGCGACCGACCTGGTGCGCCTGCAGATCCACGTCGCGTCCGGCGGTCGGCTCGAGGGCGAGCGGCCCGTCGAGAGCGGCCACGCCGTCGAGGCCCGCCTCAACGCCGAGGACCCCGACCGCGACTTCGCGCCGTCACCGGGCCGCATCGCCCTGCTCGAGCTGCCGGCGGGCCCCGGCATCCGCGTCGACACGGGTGTCGCCGAGGGCGACACGATCCCCGCCGACTTCGACTCGATGATCGCCAAGATCATCGCCTCCGGCCGCGACCGGGACGAGGCTCTCGCCCGCCTGCGCCGCGCCATGCAGGAGACCACCGTCGTCATCGAGGGCGGCGCCACCAACAAGAGCTTCGTCCTCGAGCTGCTCGACGCCCCCGAGGTGATCGACGGCAGCGCCGACACCGGCTGGATCGACCGGGTCCGCGGCGAGGGCCGGCTCAGCAGCCACCGTCACGCCGGGGTCGCCCTGGTGGCGGCCGGGATCCAGGCCTACGAGGCCGACGAGGCGATCGCCCGCGCTCGCCTGCTCGAGACGGCGCGCGGCGGCCGCCCCCAGCTGCAGCACGCCCCGGGGCGCAAGGTCGAGCTCACGCTGCGCGGCACGGCCTACACGCTGACCGTGTCGCGCGTGGCGCCGCACCGGTTCCGCGTCACCGTCACCTCCCCCGCCGGCGAGCACGCCGTCGAGGCCGAGCTCGACCGCATCGACGACTACGCCGCCCGCATCACCGTCAGCGGCCGCGAGCACCGGCTGATCACCGCCTCGCACGGCACCATCCAGCTCGTCGAGGTCGACGGGGTCACCCACCGGATCAGCCTCGACGAGGGCGGCGTGCTGCGCTCCCCCACCCCGGCGCTGGTCGTCGCCACCCCGGTGTCGGTGGGCGACGAGGTCGCCGCGGGCGCGCCCGTGCTGGTGCTCGAGTCGATGAAGATGGAGACCGTCCTGCCCGCGCCGTTCGCCGCCCGGGTCAGGGAGCTGCTCGTGTCCGCCGGCAGCCAGGTCGAGACCGGCACCCCGCTCGTGCGCCTCGAGCCCGTCGGCGACGGCGACGAGGCCGCCGCGGAGGAGCTGCCGGGCGTGGACCTGGACCTGCCCGACGGTGACATCGACAGCAGCACGGTCGACGCGAGTGCCAGTGGCGGTGCCGACCCGCACCGTCGCGCGACCCGGCTGCGCGGCGACCTGCTCGCGCTGATCCTCGGCTACGACGTGGACGCCCGCGACGAGGGGCGGGTGCTGGCGTCATACCTCGCGGTCCGCGACGAGGAGGCGACCCGGGGCGAGAGCCCGGTGGCCGCGGAGGTCGAGCTGCTCGAGGCCTTCGCCGACCTGGCCGAGCTGTCCCGCAACCGCCCCGCGGGCGACGACCTGCACCTCGAGAACCGCATCCACAGCCCCCGCGAGCACTTCCACACCTATCTGCAGAGCCTGGACCCGGTCCGGGCCGGCCTGCCCGAGGACTTCCAGGAGCGCCTCGGGGCCGTCCTGCGTCGCTACGGCGTCACCGACCTGGAGCACGGGGACGAGCTCGAGCAGGCCGTCTTCCGCGTCTTCGTCGCGCAGCAGCGGTCGACCCCCGACCTGCAGGTCGTGACCGCGCTGCTGCGGCGGTGGCTCACCGATCCCGTGCCCGAGTCGCCCGGGGACACCCGTGCCCGCGCGGCCCTCGACCACCTCGTGCGCGCCACCCAGCTGCGCATCCCCGTCGTCGGGGACCTGGCCCGCAGCGTGCGCTTCCGGTGGTTCGACCAGCCCCTGGTGGACGCCGAGCGCCAGGGCGTGCTCGGGGGCGTGGCCGACGAGATCGCCCGCATCGCCGAGCTCCCGGAGGGCCCGGAGCGTGACGAGCACATCGATGCGCTGGTGCGCATCCCCGAGCGGATCGCCCGCTTCCTCGCCCAGCGGCTGTCCGGCCCCGAGCTGCCGTCCTCCGAGCCGATGCTCACGGTGCTGGCCCAGCGCCACTACCGCGGCCACGACATGCGCGACTTCCGCGAGATCCGCATCGACGGGCGTCCGCTGGTCGTCGCGGACTACACCATCGACGACCGGCCGACCCACCTGGTCTCCACGATCGGGCGGGTCGACGACCTGCGTCCCGGCTCGGACCTGGTCCAGGACATCGCCTCCGAGGTCGCCGAGGCCGGTGCCGGTCAGCAGAGCGTCGTCGACCTCTACCTGCGCTGGGACGACGCGCCGGCCTCGCTCGACGAGCTCTCGGCCGAGCTCGTGCAGCGGCTCTCCGGGCTCGACCTCGGCCGCGGGGTTCGTCGCGTCGCGGTCGGCGTGTGCAGCGACGGCGAGGAGCCGGTCCGCTACCTGACCTTCCGTCCCGCCGACAACGATCCTGCCGGCGCCGCCGTCACGGATGGCTCAGCCGGGTCGGTCGTCGAGGACGAGCTCGTCCGCGGCGTGCACCCGATGGTCGGGCGACGGCTCAACCTGTGGCGCCTCACGGAGTTCGACGTGACCCGCCTCGAGGCGCCCGAGGACGTCCTGCTCTATCGCTGCGTCCCGAGGGGCAACGACACCGACGTGCGCCTCGTGGCCATGGCGCAGGTGCGACAGCTCGCCGTGGTCCGGGACGAGCAGGGCCGGGTCACCGGGCTGCCGCACGTCGAGCGGGCCATCGCCGGCTGCCTGGACGCGATCCGCCGGGCCCGCGCGAGCAGCGGCCCCGCCGGGACCCGGCTCGACATGAACCACGTGTGGGTCCACGTCTGGCCGACGATCGAGGGTGACGTCGAGGAGCTGACGACCCTCAAGCGGACGATCGCCCCGATGACGGCCGGCGCCGGCGTCGAGGAGGTGCTCCTGGACGGCACCGTGGCGCTGCCCGGTGGTGGCGGCGAGACCATGCCGATGGCCGCGCGCTTCCACTACCAGCCGGGGTCCGGGGTCGTCACCTCCATCGAGGGGCCGCCCGAGGAGCGGCTCAAGCCGCTGGACGACTACTCCCGTAAGGTCGTCACCGCACGCCGTCGGGGCATGGCCTACCCCTACGAGCTGCAGTCGCTGATCGCGGGGCCCGGCGGCACCGCGACCGAGCACGACCTCGACGACTCCGGTGCGCTGGTGCCGGTCGACCGTCCGTACGGCCTCAACCGCGCGGGCATCATCGTCGGCGTCATCTCGACCCCCACCACGCGCCACCCCGAGGGGGTCAAGCGGGTCCTGCTGTGCGGCGACCCGCTGCGGGCCCTCGGTGCGGTCTCCGAGGCGGAGTGCACGCGCATCATCGCGGCGCTCGACCTGGCCGAGTCGATGGGGGTGCCCGTCGAGTGGTTCGCCCTGTCCGCCGGCGCCCGCATCTCGATGGACTCCGGCACGGAGAACATGGACTGGGTGGCCCGCGCGCTCAAGCGCATCGTCGAGTTCACCCAGGCGGGCGGCGAGATCAACGTCGTCGTCGCCGGCATCAACGTCGGCGCGCAGCCGTACTGGAACGCCGAGGCGACGATGCTGATGCACACCAAGGGCATCCTCGTCATGACCCCGGACAGCGCGATGGTGCTGACCGGCAAGCAGTCCCTGGACTTCTCCGGCGGCGTCTCGGCCGAGGACAACTACGGCATCGGCGGCTACGACCGGATCATGGGCCCCAACGGCCAGGCGCAGTACTGGGCGCCCGACCTCGCCGGCGCGCTCGGCATCCTCATGACGCACTACGACCACGCCTACGTCGCCCCCGGCGAGAGCGGTCCGCGCGTCGCCGCGACCACCGACCCGGTCGACCGCGACGTCACGACCTATCCGCACGACCCGATCGACTCCGGGTTCACGACGGTCGGCGACATCTTCTCCCCCGCCACCAACCCGGACCGCAAGAAGCCGTTCGACATCCGCACGGTGATGGCGGCCGTGGCCGACCAGGACCACGCGACGCTCGAGCGCTGGGCCGGGATGGCGGACGCCGAGACCTCCGTGGTCTACGACGCGCGCCTCGGCGGCATCCCGGTCTGCCTGGTGGGCATCGAGTCCAAGGCCGTCCCGCGCCGCGGCTTCCCTCCCACCGACGGCCCCGACACCTACACCGCCGGCACGTTGTTCCCCCGGTCGTCCAAGAAGGTCGCCCGGGCGATCAACGGCGCCAGCGGCAACCGCCCGGTCGTCGTCCTGGCCAACCTGTCGGGCTTCGACGGCTCGCCGGAGTCGCTGCGCAACCTGCAGCTCGAGTACGGCGCCGAGATCGGCCGCGCCATCGTCAACTTCGACGGGCCGATCGTGTTCTGCGTCATCTCGCGCTACCACGGCGGGGCGTTCGTCGTGTTCTCCAAGGCCCTCAACCCGCAGATGCGGGTGCTGGCCGTCGAGGGGTCCTACGCCTCGGTGCTCGGTGGCGCGCCGGCCGCCGCCGTGGTGTTCAGCCGCGACGTGGACGCGCGCGCGGCCAAGGACCCGCGGGTGGCCGAGCTCGAGCAGCGGTTGTCGGCCGCCACCGGCGAGGAGCACGCCGACCTGGCCGCCCAGCTCGTCGAGACGCGACGCGACGTCCGCGCCGAGAAGCTCGGGGAGGTCGCCTCGGAGTTCGACGCGGTCCACAGCATCCACCGCGCCGTCGAGGTCGGCTCGGTCGACGAGGTCGTGGCCCCGGCCGACCTGCGCCCGCGGATCATCGCCGCCCTGCAGGGCTGGGCCTCCCAGGCCTGAGCCTCCCGGCCCCTCCCCAACCCCCAACCACGAAGATCGTGAGGGTTTGGTCCGATTCTTGGACCAAACCCTCACGATCTTGGGGTGCAGCGAGACCTAGCGGACGGCGACGAGGTCCACGACGAAGATCAGGCTCTCGCCGGGCTTGATGACGCCGCCGGCGCCGCGGTCGCCATACGCGAGGTGCGACGGGATGGTCAGCTTGCGCCGGCCACCCTCACGCATCCCGAGCAGGCCCTGGTCCCAGCCCTGGATGACCTGGCCGACGCCGACCTGGAAGTCCAGGGGCGCGCCGCGGTTCCACGAGGCGTCGAACTCCTCGCCGGTGGAGTAGGCCACGCCGACGTAGTGGGTGCTGACGACGTTGCCGGGCTTGGCCTCGGCGCCGTCACCCTCCCAGACCTCCTCGATGACGAGGTCGGCGGGCGGCTGGTCGCCCGGGAAGTCGATCTCGGGCTTGGTGGTGGTGGGGTCGAACGGCATGGTGCCTCCTGGTGGCTCGGGGGGACGCGATGACGGGTGGTGCTGGTCCGGCTACTGGGCCTTGACGAGCTCGACGACGAAGACGAGCGTCGAGTTGGCCGGGATCTTGTCCTGGGCCTTGGCGCCGTAGGCCTCGGCCGGCGGGGCGACGACGAGGACGCGGCTGCCGACCTTCTGACCGGTGAGGCACTTGTCCCAGGCGGGGATGACCTGGCCGACGCCGATCGGGAACGGCGTGGGCTCGGCGCCGTGGTCATAGCTCGAGTCGAACTTGGTGCCGTTGGTCCAGAGCATGCCGGTGTAGTGCGAGGACAGCGTCTGGCCGGCATTGACGACCGGGCCGGTGCCCTCCTTGAGGACGTAGGCCGTGGCCTGCTTGGGCGCGGCGGCCGTGGTGGGCTTCATGGTGGCTGCCTTGCCGTCGGCGGCGGTGACCTCGGGCAGGCCCTCCTTGCTGGTGACGACCTTGCAGGCCTCGCCCTTGAAGCCGACCTTCTGGATCTCGACGTAGGCCACCAGCGTCTCGTCGGCGGCGAGGCCGGACTGGGGGTTGCCCTGGGCGATGAGGGTCGCTGCGTCGGCGGGAGCCATGGCGATCAGCATGCGGCTGCCGACCTTCTGGCCGAGCATGCCCTTGGCGACGCCGGGGATCCACTGGTTGACGGGGATCTGCTGGGGCTGGTTGGCGGCGAAGGTGTCCTCGAGCGTCTTGCCGGTCTTGCCGGAGACGAACAGCGCGTTGGCGACCACCATGTCGGTCTTCTTGACGACCTGGCCGGTGCCCTCGGTGACGACCTTGGTGGTCGTCTCCTTGGTCGTGAAGGGCGCCTTGTCGACCTTGAGCGACGGCTTGGCGGGCGTGCCGCCGACGGTGATGCCCGCGAGGTCGCCCTTGGCGGCCGGGGTGATCGGCGGGGGCGTCGCGGACGCGGGGGTCGCCGGTGCCGAGGGGCTCGGCGCGGGGGTCGTGGTCGTCGAGGTGGTGGTGGAGGCCCCGCCGCTCCCGCACGCGCTGAGCGCGATGGCCGGGACGGCCGCGAGGGCGAGGGCAGAGCTGGTGCGCAGGCGCAAAAGAGGGGTCCTTCGCTCGGATGTGGGTCGTTTGAGCTCGTGCCACCCTAGCGGGCGATCCTGTGGCGGGGCTGTCGGCGTCCGGCTCCCTGGCTCAGGTGCCGGGCCAGGTGCCGGCCGGGGCGGGGTGCTCGCCGAGGCTCGCGACGAGCCGCTCGACCCGCGGGTCCTCGTAGGCGAGCGGGTCCTTGCACAAGATGGTGCGCTGGTTGCCGTCGTTGAGCTTGAGGTGCACCCAGTCGACGGAGTAGTCCCGCCGAGCCGCCCGCGCCGCGGCGATGAAGTCCCCGCGCAGCTTGGCCCGGGTCGTCTGCGGGGGCGCCGTCACCGCGTGCTCGATCTGCTCGTCGGTGGTGACCCGCGCGGCGAGCCCCCTGGCCTGCAGCAGGTTGAACAGACCCCGGCGCGGGTGCAGGTCGTGGTAGGCGAGGTCGATCTGCTGCAGCCGCGGGTGCTCGAGCGGCAGGCCGTTGCGGCTGGAGTAGTGCTCGATGAGGCGCCGCTTGATCACCCAGTCGATCTCGGTGCCGACCTCCTGCAGCCGCCCGGAGTCGACGGCCGACAGCACCCGCTCCCACAGGTCCAGGACGCGTTCGTGCACCGGGTCGTCGCTGCCGCCCTCGTCGACGAAGCGTCGCGCGGCCTCGAGGTAGGCGCTCTGCACCGCCAGGGCGCTCGTGGTCCCGCCGCGCTGCAGGGCGACCTCGGCGCGGCCGGTCGGGTCGGTGCTCATGGTGCGTATGGCGGCCGTGGTGCTCGCGAGGGTGAGGTGGGGCAGCGGGACGCCCTCCTCGATCATCCGCAGCACGAGGTCGGCGGACCCGACCTTGAGCAGCATCGTCGTCTCCGACATCGTCGAGTCCCCGACGATGACGTGCAGGCGGCGGAACTTCTCGGCGTCGGCGTGGGGCTCGTCGCGGGAGTTGATGATGGGCCGCGAGCGCGTGGTGGCGGAGGACACGCCCTCCCACATGTGGTCGGCGCGCTGGCTGACGCAGTAGGTCGGCCGTCCCTGGGGGTCGACGACGAGCTTGCCTGCGCCACAGGTGATCTGGCGGCTGACGAGGAAGGGCACGAGGGTGTCGGTGACGGTGCGCAGGTCGGTGGACCGGTGCACGAGGAAGTTCTCGTGGCAGCCGTAGGAGCTGCCGGAGGAGTCGACGTTGTTCTTGAAGACGTAGACGTCGCCGACGATCTCGTCCTGGGCCATGCGCAGCTGGGCGTCGTCGGCGAGGCCCTGGACGATGCGCTCGCCGGCCTTGTCCTGGGCGACGAGGTCGAGCAGCGAGTCGCACTCGGCCGTGGCGTACTCCGGGTGCGAGCCGACGTCGAGGTAGAGCCGTGAGCCGTTGGCGAGGAAGGCGTTGGAGCTGCGGCTCCAGGCGACGACGGAACGGAACATGTAGCGCGACACCTCGTCGGGGGTCAGTCGCCGCTGGCCCTCGGAGGTGGCGGTCACGCCATACTCGGTCTCGATCCCGAAGATGCGTCGATCCATGGCACGACCCTACCGGCGGCAGTCACGTCGACCGGCCTTCGTCCGCCAGGCTGATGCACCTACCGCCGGTAGGTCTGTCGCGAGGAGGTGAGCCACCGGATGAACGGGATCACCATGCAGATGACGAAGACGGCCAGGACCGGCAGCCCGGCCCAGATCGTGAAGGCGTCCCAGAACACCCGGTCGTCGTGCAGGAGGTCGCCGAAGGCCACGAGCATCCCGTAGACGATCGCGAGGACGGCGGTGACGCCCCAGCCGGGGTTGCGGCCGTAGCGCGCTGATGGAGCCTGGGTCATGACAGACCTCCCTCTCGGTAGAACGGGACGCCGACCAGCACGACGACGGCGACCAGCAGCAGGAGCGCCCCCACGACGGTGAAGCGGTGCCAGAAGCCGGCGTCCTGGTGCGCGCGTGGCCCGAACGCCACCGCGAAGCCGTAGATGACGGCGAGCAGCCCCACGATGCTCGCCCCGGTGCGCAGGTCCATCGGATCCCCCTCGATCTCGGTCTCTCCGAAATTAGGGGTCGCATCACGCCCATCGCCCCTGACAGGTGTCACGAGGTCAGGTGAAACTCAGGCCGAGATCAGGCGAAGAAGGAGGCGTTCATGCGGGGGTCGGTGCGGAACGGCACGGTGCGCACCCGGGTCCGCGAGCGCTCCCAGCGCAGGTCCTCGATGGCGAGGCACACCGCGTAGGCGCGCTCGCACTGGCTCTCGGAGAGGTAGAACGCGAACCGGCGCAGGCGCTTGTGCAGGGCGTAGAACGCCTCGAGGTCGACGTCCCGGGCCTCGTCGACGTCCAGGCTGCCGGCGGCCTCGAGGTCCGCGAGGGCCTGCTCGCCGTCCTCGGGCCGGACCCGGGGGGCCAGCTCGGGATAGACATCGATCATCCCGTCCTCGGAGACGATGACCGTGAGGCAGGGCGCCGTCGAGGCCACGGTGTAGCGCACGGCCGAGTTGTAGCGGGACCCGCGGCTCGGGTCGCCGGCCCCGGTGGCGACGCCGTCGAGGATGACGCCGACCGCGTGGCAGACCCCGTCGGGGGTGAGCAGGACCGCGCCGTCGATGCGCGTGACCGCGTCCAGCACGTCCGGGCTGAGCTGCTGCGGCCGGATCGAGAGGGCCTGGGGTGCGAGGCGCCTGGCCTCCTCGGCCGCCGCGGTCGTGACGACGAGCAGGGCGCCGCGGGCCTGCTGCGCCGCGCTCTGGGCCAGCATCCAGATGCCTCGTATGTCGTGGTCGGACACCTCGTCGAACACGCGCCGCATGGCGTCGATGAACAGGCTGGTCGACATCCGCGGGCGGGGCAGCTGCGGGTGGCCGCTGGACACCCGCAGGAGCGGGTTGCGGTTGTAGGCCATCTGCCAGGAGCCCTGCTCGAGCAGCGTGAACCGGAAGATGTCGTTGTCGGAGTCGTCGGGCTCGTCGTGGGCGAGCGGCTGGACCGACCCGAGGCCGTAGATGCGCTGGCCGTCGATCAGCAGGTGCAGCCCGGGGCGGGTCATCTCCAGGAGCTTGCGGAACTGCCGCCGCTCGCGCACGGACACCGCCGAGCGCAGCTGGACGTCGACGGAGATGCGGGGGTGCCCCTCGCGGGCCATGACGACGGTGCCGGAGCCGACGCGACCCTCGTAGGGCGTGGACGACAGGCCCTCGAACGCGTCGAACAGCCCCTGCCCGAGCCGCTCCCCCGCGATGAGGGCGGCGGAGTAGACGAGGTGGTTGGCCGACCGCCGGATCGCGTCGTTGGGGACGTCGTCGTCGATCGGCGAGATCGAGCGCGGCGGCCGGGCCGCGAGGAGGGCGTGGGTGGCGATGCGCAGCAGCTCGACGACGATGCCGTGCGCGAGCGAGGTCGTGAGCGGGACCCCGTCGATCTCGTCGTACGGGAGGGCGTTGAGCTCGGCATACGCGCTGCTGTCCACGCTGATGGCGGGGTGCACGACGTAGTCCCCGACCCGGGCGCCGCTGCCGATGAAGAAGGTGCGCCCGCGGCCGGCCCGACCGCTGTCGAGGGCCGCGGCGACGGCCTCGCGGCGGGTCTCGTCGAGGAAGTGGTCGAGCCGGCCTGCTGGACCGCGGCCGACTCGTAGGTCTCGTCGTGCGCCGGGTGGGCCTCGAACCGGCGCTGCGCGTCCGCGCGGATGCCCTCGAGGTCCTGGATGCTGAAGCCGCGGTCCGCCGGGGCGATGCACACGTCGGGTGCGCCGGGCACCGTGACGTCGTCGGCGAGGAAGCCGACGAGCAGCGCGTCGGCCGAGACGATGGCCCCGATCTGGTCGGTCGCGCGGTCGGTGGCGCGGTCCAGGGAGAGGCGGAACTGCTCCTGGAGCTCCCACATGAGGTGGTGGGGGGTGGGGTTGACGGTCACGTGCTGCCTTCGGGGTGCCTTGCGGAGGTATGACGGGCCCCGGCCGGTCCCCTCCACCACGGACCCGGACGGCCCGGGCCAGGATATGTCCGACCTGACCCGCGTTCGGCCGATTCGGACCAGATCGCACCCGGATGCCCGTCGTCCGGGCAGCAGGGGCCGGCGCTCGACGTCGTCAGTCCGCCGACGGGTTCAGCACGGCGTCGGCGAGCAGGGCGACGGCGACGTCGTCGAGCGGGTCGGCGCTCGCGGTCCGTCCGCGCAGCAGGTCGCGGGCCACGCCCAGCCGGTAGCGCACCGTGTTGTGGTGCACGAAGCAGGCCCGAGCCGTCGCCGGGACGCTGCGGCCGTGCCGGAGGTAGGCCTGCACGGTGGGCAGCAGCGCCGCGTCGCGACGGGCCGTGTCGCGCTGGACCTGTCCGAGCTGCCCGACGACACCTGGACCGCCTGCCCGTACGTCCCCGGCGCCCTGCCCCCGGGAGGAGAGCTCCCGCCGCTGGCTCCGGGCGTGCCGCCCGAGGCGCTGGGCGCGCTGCTGGCCCTCGAGCAGCACCTGGGCGAGCCGGTCGGGGCGATCGTCGCGACCGAGCTCGGCGCCGAGAACACCGCCGACGCGATGTCAGCGGCCGCCGCCCTCGGCCGACCGCTGCTCGACGCGGACCTGGCGGGGCGTGCCGTGCCCGAGCTGCCCCACAGCACCTACCACCTCGTCGGGCTGCCCATCGCCCCGCTGGCCCTCTCGACCCGTCAGGGGGACACGCTCGTCGTCCCCCACGTCGCGTCCGAGCAGCGGGCCGAGGACCTCGTGCGAGCGGTCTCCGCGGCCAGCGGCCACTCCGTCGGGGTGGCCGATCACCCCCTGCGGGGCCGAGATCTCAGAGCTCGGGGGGCGCTCATCCCCGGCACGATCAGCGCGGCCGGCCGGCTCGGGCGGACCTGTCGCGAGGCCCGCGAGTCCGGCGCGTCCGGCGAGGAGCTCGCCGACGTGATCGCGGCCCACGCGGGAGGGCACGTGGCGTTCCGGGGAGTCGTGACCGACTACGGCTGTGCCCTGGCAGGGGGTTTCAGCCGCGGCAAGGTCGTCCTGCGGGACGACGCGGGCTCGCGCTACGCCATCGACGTGCAGAACGAGTTCATCCTCGCCCGGCGCGACGGCGCGCTCGACGCCTGCGTCCCCGACCTGATCGTCCTCGTCGACGAGTCCGGCCTGCCGGCGCTCAACCCCGACGTCGAGGTCGGCCGGCGGCACAGCGTGCTCGTCCTGCCGGCCCCCGCTCCGTGGCGGACGGCCCGTGGTCTCGAGCTGCTGGGACCCCGTTCGTTCGGCTACGACCTCGACTGGACTCCTGCCTCGGCGGCATCGGCGGCATCGACGTCCACGACCCCTTCGGCGCCCACGGCATGATGGGCGCATGCCTGATGCCGTAGCCGACGTCGCCACCTCCGCTGCTCCTGCTGACTCTCTTGCACCTGCTGGCTCACCGGCACCTGCTGATGCTCCTGCACTCGACGGCCGGCTCCCCCGCGTCGTCGTCGTCGGCACCGGCGGCACGATCGCCGGGTCGTCCGCGGCGACGACGGCCAAGCACTACCAGGCGGGCGTCCTGACGGTCGAGGACCTGCTGGGGGCGGTCCCGCAGCTCGCTTCCCTGGCCACCATCACCTGCGAGCAGCTGTGCCAGATCGACTCGGTCGAGATGGACCTGCCGCTGCAGCTCACGCTCGCCCGGCGCGTCGCCGAGCTCGCGGCCCGTGACGACGTCGACGCCGTCCTCGTCACCCATGGCACCGACACGCTGGAGGAGTCGGCCTACCTGCTGCACCTGCTCGTGCCCACGGACAAGCCGGTCGTGGTGGTCGGCGCCATGCGCCCGGCCGATGCCCCCGGTGCGGACGGGCCGAGCAACCTGCTCAACGCCGTCCGCGTGGCGGCCCACCCGTCGTCCCGTGGTCTGGGGACCCTGGTCGTCGTGGGCGAGGAGATCCACTCGGCTCGTGAGGTCCGCAAGGAGCACACGTCACGCGTGGAGGCCTTCGGCTCGCCGCACGGGCCGCTCGGCGAGGTGGCCGGGGGTGTGCCCCGCTACGCGCACATGCCTCGCCAGTTGCACGGGGCCGCGTCGGCATACGACCTCGAAGCTCTCGAAGGGCTCGACGACCTGCCCCCGGTGGAGGTTCTCGTCACGCGCGCCGGGATGCCCAGCGCCCTGGTGGACGCGGTCGTCGCGACCGGCGCCCGCGGCATCGTCCACGTGGGCCCGGGAGCCGGCAACGTCCCCGACCGCGTCGCCGAGGCCCTGGACCGGGCCCGCGCCACCGGGGTGGTGGTCGTCCGGTCGAGCCGGGTGGCCCGGGGCACGGTGGCCCGGGGGGATGCGTATGACGACCAGGGGCACGACTACGTCGCCGGCGGTGACCTGGGGCCCTACAAGGCGCGCGTGCTGCTGGCCCTTGCGCTCACGGTGACGGACGACACGGCGCGCATCCAGGACATGTTCGACACGCACTGACGGGCCGTCCGCATCCCTCAGCGGGTCACTGCCCGCCCTTCTGCACGAAGCCCTTGACGAACTCCTCGGCGTTGGACTCGAGCACCAGGTCGATCTCGTCCAGCACGGAGTCGAGGCCGGCGTCGTCGACGGAGGTGGTGACCGGGGCCGTCGGCACGGGTGCCGGGACGTCCGCGGGGTCCGGCTCGCGGCGCTGGGGCTGGATCTGCTCCTGGGACATGGGGTGCCTCCTGCTGGTCAGGGCGTTCTGGTCAGGGCGTTCAGGTCGGTGCGTGCTGGTGCTGACGGGGTCAGACGATCCGGTCGAGCAGGTCGGCCATGGTAGGGCTGGCGTCGACGATGCTCTCGAGGTGGGCCCGGGTGCAGCGCTCGGGCTCGGGCAGCGACAGGCGACTCGGCGGCTCTCCCGGCGCACGCCGCACGATCACGGAGTCCCACGACGCGGCGAGCAGCTCGTGCGGATAGCGCTCGACCATCGTGCCGCGCAGCCACGCCCGGGTGTCGTCGGGGGGCGCGGTGACGGCGGCCCGCACCTGCTCCGGCGAGGTGAGGCGGTCGATCCGTCCGGCGGCCTCGAGCTTGTGGTGCAGCCCCTTGTCGGGGCGCACGTCGCTCCACTGGATGTCCATGGCGCGCAGGCGGGCGTCGTCCCAGCCCAGCCCGTCGCGGGAGCGGTACTGCTCGAAGAGCGCGAGCTTGGCCACCCAGTCGACGCTGTGGGCCGCTGACAGGACGTCGTCGCCGAGCATGACCATGAGGTGGTCCCACCGGGTCATGATCTCCTGCGTCTCCTCGTCCAGGTCGTGGCCGTAGTGACGCGACAGGTGCTCGTCGACCATCTCGTAGTAGGCCCAGAGGATGTCGAGGCCGGTCATGCGCCGGCCGTCGGTGAGCTCCACGGTGGTGCGCAGCGTCGGGTCGTGCGAGATCTGCCGCAGCGCGGCCACCGGGTCCGCCGGCATGAGGGCGCGCGTGACGTCGCCGTGCTCGATGAGGCGCAGCACCAGGCTGGTGGAGCCGAGCTTGAGCAGGGTGGCGGTCTCGGCCTGGTTGGCGTCGCCGATGATGACGTGCAGGCGGCGGTATCGCGTGGGGTCGGCGTGCGGCTCGTCGCGCGTGTTGACGATCGGGCGGCGGATCGTGGTCTCGAGCCCCACCTGGCGCTCGAAGAAGTCCGCGCGCTGGCTGATCTGGAACCCCGCCTGGTGCGACTCGGGGCCGATCCCGACGCGGCCGGCGCCGCAGATCACCTGTCGCGCCACGAAGAACGGCATGAGCTGCCGTGCGACAGTGGCGAACTCGACGTCCCGGGCCAGCAGGTAGTTCTCGTGGGTGCCGTAGGAGCTGCCCTTGCCGTCGGTGTTGTTCTTGTAGAGGTTGATCTGCCGACCGCTCAGCTCGGCCTGGCGCTGCACGGCCTCGGCCATGACGAGCTCCCCGGCGCGGTCCCAGACGACGGCGTCGTGCGGCGAGGTGACCTCGGGCGAGGAGTACTCCGGGTGGGCGTGGTCGACGTAGAGCCGGGCGCCGTTGGTGAGCACGACGTTGGCGGCGATCTCGTCGTCCTCGTCGGTGAGCTGGCTGGAGTCGGCCACGGCACGCGGCATCTCGTGGCCGAACTGGTCGGCGAGCGGCGCCTCGGTCTCGTAGTCCCAGCGGGTGCGCGAGACGGTGATCTCAGGACGTGTGGCGTAGGCGTTGACGATCTGCCCGGACAGCACGATCGGGTTGGCGTGCGGCTCCCCCGGGACGGAGATGCCGTACTCCGTCTCGATGCCCATCACTCGGCGTACGGTCATGCGCTCCACCCTAGTGCGCGCGTCCGACAGACCCGCCTCGGTCGATGATCAGCTGGACGGCGGCGCCGTAGCGCTCGATCAGGTCCTCGTCGTGGGTCCGGTCCCCGAGCAGCCCCAGCACCCGCGCTGAGACGGCGAGGCCGACGAGGGTCGCGACGACCATCTCGGCGGTCTGCTCGGCCGTGTCGTCACCCCCGAGGCGGGCGGCGAGCGGGACGGCATACGCGGCGTGGAACCGGGTCCGCACCTGCTCGATGTCCGGCGCGGGCAGGGCAAGGACGACGGCTCGCGCCAGGGGCTCGGGCCCGTCCGAGCCGAGCCGACCGACGACGCTGCGGACCAGGGTGCGGCCGAGCTGGTCGACGGGGTGGGACAGGTCCTCCTCGTCGGGGGCGAACTCGACGGAGGAGCTGAACAGCTCGGCCTTGCTGCCCACGAGCTTCATCACGAGGGACGCGGACACCCCCGCCTCCGCGGCGACGTCGCGCACCGACACCGACGAGTAGCCGCGCTCGGCGAACAGGCGCCGCGCGGCTCGGACGATCAGCTCTCGGCTCTGGCTCACCCGGTGATCCTCTCAGGTGGTCGCCCTCGCGGCGAGCACCGCCGCGGCGTGCTGGTCGGTCGGCTGCTGGTCGGTCGGCTGCTGATCGGGCTGCGTATGGCGGGGAGCGGGGCCGAGGTCGAGGTCCACCCGGCGCTCGACCCCCGTGAGGGTGACGCCGACCGAGCCGGTGCGGCCGGTGCTCGGGTCGGCGGCGGTCACCACGTGGCGCCCATGGGTGGACAGCGGCAGCACATAGCCCCCGTCCGCTCCGGTCCGCGTCGCGCCCGAGACCTGACCGGTGAGCGCCGTCATGGTCACGAGCGCGCCAGGGACGGGGCGTCCGTCGGCGGTGACCTGGCCCGCCAGCTGCAGCCGGTCCCCCAGGTCGATGTCCTGGGCGTGCGTGCCGCTCACGTGGACGACCTCGCTGTGCGGCTCCCAGCCGTCGGCCGCGGTCACGGTCACGTAGTCCCCGGGGCCGGGCAGGACGATCGCGTAGCTGCCGTCCGGCTCGACGCGGGCCCAGTCCACCTGGTCGCCCTCGAGGTCGATCACGGTGACGACGGCGGACCGGACCGGCCGGACGCCCGTGGCGGTGACCCGGCCGGCCACGACGATCTCGTCCGCGTCGTCGGCACGCGCCCGGCCTGGCGACACGGCGGGCGCCGGACGCGCGGACGGCAGGAACGCCGCCACGAGCGCCGACACCAGGGCCGCCAGCGCGCACACCCAGAAGATGTGCCTGAACGCGTCCAGCGTCGGCAGCGCCACGCCCCCGACGCGGGTCACGGTGGTGGTGAGGATCATCGCGACGACGGCGCTCGCCGAGGAGGTGCCGACGGCGCGCAGCAGCGAGTTGAGGCCGTTGGCCGAGGCGGTCTCGGTGATCGGGACGGCGGCCATGATGAGGGTGGGCATGGCGGCATACGCGATCGCCGTGCCGGCCGAGACGAGCATCGCCCCGAGGACGATCTGCCACAGGTGGTCGACGAGGAAGACGCGCAGGACGTAGCCGCCGGCCAGCACCAGCGCCCCCGTGACCAGCGTGGTGCGTCCGCCCCAGCGGCGGGTGATGGCGGCCGAGGCGGGCGACAGCAGCACCATCATCAGGCCGCCGGGGACCATGGCGAGGCCGGCCTGCAGCACGTCGAGGCCGAAGCCGAACCCCGTCCGCTCGGGCAGCTGGAGGAGCTGGGTGGTCGACAGCATGTTGCCGTACATCGAGAAACCGACCAGCACGGACGCCAGGTTGGTCAGCAGCACCGGCTTGCGCGCCGCGGTGCGCAGGTCGACCATCGGCGTCCTGGCGCGCAGCTCCCACGGCACCCAGATCGCGAGGAGCACGACGGAGGCCACGGCCAGGACGAGGGTGGTCTCGCTGGTCCAGCCCCAGTGGCTGCCCTTGGTCACCGGCAGCAGGAAGGCCACGAGCGCCAGCGACAGCAGGACCGCGCCGACCCCGTCGAAGGACCCGGGGGTCTGGAGGGTGGACTCCGGGACGACGAGCGGTATGGCGACCAGCATGGCCGCCGCCATCGCCGCGGAGACCCAGAACAACGCGTGCCAGCTCGTGTGCGCCGAGATCAGGCCGGCCAGCGGCAGGCCCGCGGCGGACCCGATGCCGAGGGTGGCGGACATCAGGGCGACCGCCCCGCCGACCCGCTCGCGGGGCAGCTCGTCGCGCATGATCGAGATGCCGACCGGGATGAGCGCCGCCGCGAAGCCCTGCAGGGCTCGTCCGGCGACGACCACGGCCAGCGTCCCCCCGAGGGCACCGAGCACCGACCCCAGGATCTGGAGCACGAGGCAGACCAGCATCATCCGGCGCTTGCCGTGCATGTCGGCGAGCCGGCTGACGACGGGGGTCGCGACGGCGCTGGTCAGCAGGGTGGCCGTGACGAGCCAGGACGCGTCCTCGGCGGTCGTGTGCAGCAGGGTCGGGAACTCCGGCAGCAGCGGGACCATCAGGGTCTGCTGCAGCGCCACGATCGTGCCGGTCAGGGCGAGCACGGTGGTGACGAGGGTGGGGTTGGCGCGTCTGCGGTGCAGCGCTGCCCGGGTGGTGGGGGCGGCGGTCACGCGTGCCTCTCGTGCGGGGAAGGAGTGGTAGATCGCGAGGTGAACATCCGTTCACCTGGGTCCAGGATAGCGCAGCCCCGGTGGTGGATAGGGTGGCTGCATCGACACTCATCGAGGAGCACAGATGGACCTTTCCGCCGCCCGCGACTACGCCCGCGAGGCCATGCCCCGACTGCTCGAGGACCACGCCACCCTGGTGGGCCACCCGTCCGTCGCCTTCCCCGGCTACCCCCGGGAGCCCATGGACGCCATCGCGCAGGACCTGCTCGAGATGTTCCGCCGCAACGGCGTCCCCGACGTCGAGCTGCTCGACATCCCGGGCGGCTACCCCGCGATCCACGCCGTGGTGCCCGGCCCCGAGGGCTCCCCCACGGTCACGATGTACGCGCACTACGACGTGCAGCCCTGCCCCGAGTCCCAGCAGTGGCACTCGGACCCGTGGGTCGCCACGCGCAAGGACGACGGGCGCATCTACGGCCGCGGCACCGCCGACTGCAAGGCCGGCGTCGTCGCGATCCTCGGCACCATGGGGGCCTTCGACGGCACGCCGCCGTGCACGGTCCGCCTGCTGCTCGAGGGCGAGGAGGAGACCTTCAGCCACATCGAGGACTGGGTGGCCGCCAACCCCGACATGGTGCGCAGCGACGCGTTCATCATCTGCGACTCCGGCCCCGCCAAGGTGGGCGAGCCGTCCATCACCTCCGGCCTGCGCGGCGACGTCGCCTTCACCGTCACGCTGACCACCCTCGACAACGCGGTCCACTCGGGCCTGTTCGGCGGCGCGGCGCCCGACGCCCTGGTCGGCATGATCCAGCTGCTGTCGACGATGCACGACAAGGACGGCAACACGGTCATCGAGGGGCTGCACTCCTTCGACTGGGAGGGGGCCGAGGTCGACGAGGCCGAGTTCGCGGCGTCCGCCGGCGTCAAGGACGGCGTCGGCCTGCAGGGCACCGGGGCGCTCGCCTCACGCCTGTGGTCGCACCCGTCGGCGACGGTCATCGGGCTCGACATGGTGCCCGTCGACCAGTGCTCCAACGCGCTGGTCCCCTCGGTGCGGGCGCGGGTCTCGGTGCGCATCGCCCCCGGCGCCGACATGGCCCGCGAGCTCGAGACGGTCAAGGAGCACCTTCGGTCCCACGCGCCGTACGGCGCCACGCTGGAGTTCTCGGACGACAAGGCCGGCTCGCCGTTCCTCGGCGACACGTCCGGCCCGATCACGGCGACCGCGCTCGCGGCGCTGAAGGAGGTCTACGGCCGGACCCCGGCCCAGGTCGGCTCCGGCGGCTCGATCCCCCTGGTGACCGAGCTGCTGCACGCCTCCCCCGGCGCCGAGGCGATCCTGTGGGGTCCCGAGGACGAGGAGAAGGCCAAGATCCACGGGCCCGACGAGTCGGTGGACCCGGCCGAGATCGAGCGCATCATGCTCGCGCAGATCCGGTTCCTCAGCGAGCTGGGCTCTCGCCGCTGAGGTCGTGGTCCCTGCTAGTCAGGGGGCGGTCAGGGGTGGGGCATGACAGCTGTCACGCCCCACCCCTGACTGCTGTGCGTATGCCGTCAGCGCCCGCCCGACAACCATGGAGCCATGACGCGCAACCGCTACTACGCCATCGTCTTCCCCATCCTGTGCCTGGTGCTCGGCTACCTCGGCTACTGGCTCCACGAGAACCGCGGCGTCGAGTACGGCCCCACCGGCATCGCCATCGCGGTCCTCGCCATCGCCGGCGGCTGGCTCCCCCAGCACCGCCGCGAGGACGAGGTCCCGCAGCCTCCGGCCGGTCGGCAGACGTCCTGACCCCTGTGCTCCCGTGAGGTATGCCGGGCCAGGGGGCGGCATACCTCACGGGTAGGCTCGGGGCCATGCGTGCCCCGGCCTTCCTCGCTCTGGATCTCGTCCTCGTCGTCGTCTTCGCCGTGATCGGTCGCCGGTCGCACGCCGAGGAGGGCGCGCTGCTCGCCGTCCTCGGCACGGCGTGGCCCTTCCTCGTGGGCGCCCTCGTCGGCTGGGGCGTGGCGATCGCGGCCCGCCTGTCCCCCACCACGCTGCGCGGCGGCCTCCCGATCTGGCTGTGCACCGTGGCGGTGGGCATGCTGCTGCGGGCCGTCACCGGCGCCGGAACCGCGTTCAGCTTCGTCCTGGTCGCGACCACGGCCCTCGCGCTCTTCCTGCTGCTCCCCCGCCTCGTCGCCCAGCGCTCGGGTCGCCGCGCCGACGCCTGACGCCCCCAGCCCACGCCTATGTGCCGATCTCGCGCTGGGAGCGCGGAGTTGGCACGCTGGGCGCCCCGCAGGCGTGCGGATCTCGCGCTGGGAGCGCGGAGCCGGCACGTGAGACGGCCTTGGGGTGTGCGAGTCTCGCGCTGGGAGCGCGGACTGTGCACGCTGGCTCCGGTCGTGGTGCCTCACCACTGCGCCGTGCTCAGCCGGACACCGTCAAGACCTCTATCCGGCAGCGCGGTCCCGTGGACCGCGCCAGACGTGCGTCACCTGTCACCAGGGATACCTCGAGCGCCTCGGCCAGCGCCACGTAGGCAGCGTCGTACGGTGTGATGTTGTCCCGCAGCTCCCAGCACCGCTCGAGAAGCCGACGATGCGGGACGCGTTCGATGGGCATGGCCCGGAGGTCATCGATCGCCAGTGAGGCCCTCCGCGGCAGCACCTGCCCGGACCGCACCAGCCCTCGCAGGACGGACAGCACCTCAAGATCCACGAGCTCGGGCGCTGCGAGGCGCTCCCCGCGCAGGCGGGACCGGGCACGGTCACCGTCGACACCGTCGTCGACGAGCGCCACGGTCAGGACACTCGCGTCAACGACGATCACGGTCGAAGCGAATCAGATCGCTGGCCTCGGTGAGGGTCACCGCTCCGCCTGCCCGAGAGCCGGCGCGATCGAGAACCTCGTCGAGCGTCGGCCGGGACGCCTCGTCCACCAGCCGGCCCAGGAGGTACTCCTGCAGGGACTGGTGTGCCTCCGCGGCCCGACGTCGCAAGACGGCGTGCGTCTGCTCGGGCACGTCCTTGATCTGCACGCTGGGCATGGCGCCAGTGTGGCGCCATCGGCGCCACTGTGCAAGCACCCCACTCACGACGGTCGCAATGATCGCCGTCGGTGCCCGCGTGAACCCCGTCGCGTGGGGCGTGCTCAGTCGACCTTGAGGTCCTTGCCGCCGACCAGCGTGTGGATGTTGACGATCCGCTCGCCGCGCTTGCCCGAGATGCGGGCCCAGTCGTCGGGGTTGGTGGTGTTGGGCAGGTCCTCGTTCTCGCGGAACTCCGCGACGTAGGCCTCCATCAGGTGCTCGAGCCGCAGCCCGCGCTCGCCGGTCGTGATCAGCGCCTTGATGGCGGCGGTCTTGGCCCGGTCGACGATGTTCTGGATCATCGCGCCGGACGCGAAGTCGCGGAAGTAGAGGACCTCCTTGGCGCCGGACAGGTAGGTCACCTCGAGGAAGCGGTTGTCCTCGGTGGTGGCGAACATCCGCTCCATCACGGCGTCGATCAGGTCCTCGACCGTCGCGGCGGGGTCGCCGTCGTGGTCGTCGAGCTCGTCGGCGTGCAGGGGCACCTCGGTGGTGAGGTACTTCGCGAAGATCTCGCGCGCCCCCTGCTCGTCGGGCCGCTCGATCTTGATCTTGACGTCGAGGCGGCCCGGCCGCAGGATCGCCGGGTCGATCATGTCCTCGCGGTTGGAGGCGCCGATGACGATGACGTTGTCGAGGCGCTCCACGCCGTCGATCTCGGCGAGCAGCTGCGGCACGATCGTCGTCTCGACGTCGGAGGACACGCCCGACCCGCGCGTGCGGAACAGCGAGTCCATCTCGTCGAAGAACACCACGACGGGTGTCCCCTCGTCGGACTTCTCCCGGGCCCGCTCGAAGATCAGGCGGATGTGCCGCTCGGTCTCGCCGACGTACTTGTTGAGCAGCTCGGGGCCCTTGATGTTGAGGAAGTAGCTCTTGGGCGCGTCCTCGCCGGTCTGGCCGTTGCGCTCCGCAACCTTGCGCGCGAGAGATGCGGCGACGGCCTTGGCGATGAGCGTCTTGCCGCAGCCGGGAGGGCCGTAGAGCAGGACCCCCTTGGGCGGGCGCAGGTGGTGCTCCCGATAGAGCTCCGGGTGCAGGAAGGGCATCTCGACGGCGTCGCGGATCTGGTCGATCTGCGGCGTCAGCCCGCCGATGTCGGAGTAGGAGATGTCGGGCACCTCCTCGAGCAGCAGCTCGGACACCTCGGCGTGCGGCACCGTCTCGAGCACGAAGCTGCTGCGGGCGTCGAGCAGCACCGCGTCGCCCGGGCGCAGCCGCACCCCGTCCAGCGACCCCGCGACGCGGACGACGCGCTCCTCGTCGTTGCGCAGCAGCACGATCACCCGGTGGTCGTCGAGGCGCTCCTTGACGATGACGATCTCGCCGGCCTGCTCGTAGTCGGCCAGCGCCACGACCACCAGCGCCTCGTTGAGCCGCACCTCGCGCCCGGGCCGGATGTCGGCGAGGGGCAGGTCCATCGACACGGCGACCCGCATCTTGCGCCCGGCGCTGGTGATGTCGGCGGTGCCGTCGTCATACGTGCGCTGCACGACCCCGTAGGTCGACGGCGGCGCGGCGATCCGGTCGATCTCCTCGCGCAGGCCCGTGATCTGGTCGCGAGCCGCCTTGAGGGTCGTGGTGAGTCGCTCGTTGGCCTGACCGAGCGCGCCGTTGGCGGTGCGCAGCGCGGACAGCTGCGTGGTCAGATCACGGATGCGGGCGGCGTGCGCCTCGCTCGTCGGGTCATAGGTCACTGGTCCACCTCCGGGGTGCTCGCGTCGTCCTGGGCCGTATGCCGCTCCGCTGGCGTCTCTCCCGGGTCGCCGTCAGGCGCGGGGTCCTCGTCGCGGCGCTTGGGCGGCATGTCGGGCGGCGGGGCCTCGCCGGTGACGGTGCGGCGGATCTTGCGCAGCCGCTTGTCGGAGACGACCCGCTCGCCGACGTCCTCGGGCGACCACGCGCGGTCGACCTCGACGCCGAAGGGCTGCTCCTCGGGGTCGTCCGGGCCCTTGGCGGGGCGGCGCTTGCGCAGGGGCGGCGTCACCCCGGGGGCCAGGCGACGCGTGGTGATGAGGAAGCCGGTGTGGCCGTGCATGCGGTGGACCGGACGGACGGCGAGCCCCTCGAGGTGCCAGTCGCGCTCGATCGTCTCCCAGGCGTGGGGCTCGGTGAAGCCGCCGTGCTCCTTGGCGCCCTCGGCGACGCGGGACAGCTGGGTGGCGGTGGCGACGTAGCAGATCAGCAGGCCGCCGGGCACGAGCGCGTCGGCGACGGCCTCGAGGCACTCCCACGGCGCGAGCATGTCGAGGACGACGCGGTCGACCGTGCCGGGCTCGCACACCTCGGGCAGGGTCTCGGCCAGGTCGCCGACCGTCACGGTCCAGGCGGGGTGGTCGGTGCCGAAGAAGGTGCGGGCGTTGCCGCGGGCGATCTCGGCGAAGTCGGCCCGGCGCTCGAAGGACAGCAGCCGCCCCTGGTCGCCGATGGCGCGCAGCAGCGACATGGACAGCGCCCCGGACCCCACGCCGGCCTCGACCACGGTGGCGCCGGGGAAGATGTCGGCATACTGCACGATCTGGCCCGCGTCCTTGGGATAGACGACGGCGGCGCCGCGGGGCATGGACATGACGTAGTCGGACAACAGCGGGCGCAGCGCGAGGAACTCCTCGCCGGCCGTGTTGGTGAGCGTGGACCCGTCGGGCAGGCCGATGACGACGTCGTGCAGGATGCGGCCGCGGTGGGTGTGGAACTCGCCGCCGACCGCCAGCGTGATCGTGTGCATGCGGCCGCGCGCGTCGGTCAGCTGCACCCGCTCGCCGGGCTGGAAGGGGCCTCGGCGTCCGGCCGCGCCGGTGGGCTGCGGTGGGGCGAGGGGCGCGGTGGCGTCGGGCTGTGTCGTCATGGTCCCTCCACTGTAGTGAGCCGCACCGACAGACCTCGACCGCGTCCGGCGGGGGCCCGGGCGCAAGGCTTTGGCGCAAGGCTTGGGCGTCAGGTGTCAGGCGTCAGGCTCGGCGGCTCGCCGCGTCCTCGACCTCGCCGGCGTCCAGCAGGCCGTGCCCGCCGCCCGGCAGGCGCACCAGGATCACGCCGACCTCGAGCTGGGCCATGCGCTCGACGGCGTCGGTGACGGGGACGTCCGGCGCGAGGTCGATGACCCACCCGGCCGGCTGCTGGTGGGCCACGGCGAGGACGGGGGTGACGGCCTGCTGGTCCACGGGCACCGACTGCACCGCGCGGGGGTCGACGACCGCGGTGGGGACCCCCTGCGCGTCCTGCACGGCGACGACCTGCGCCCCGTGGACGCCGTAGAGCCGCACGGAGTCCGCCACCGACGAGCCTGCGGGCACCAGGGCCGTGGGGTGCAGCAGGTCGCCGAGCCGGACCTGGTCGAGCAGGGCGCGGGCGCGCGCGGAGCGGATGGCCCCGCCCGCCCCGGCCCACAGGAAGCTGCCGATGAGCGCGCCCCACGCGATGGAGAAGAAGTCCGGTGCACGACCGGACAGCAGCGGCCGCCCGATGAACCACAGGGCGACGAGCGCCGCCAGCACGCGTCCGCTCCACCCCGCGACCAGCAGCCCGGTGGTGCGGCGACCGGTGATCCGCCATACGAGAGCGTCGAGCACGAACCCGCCGTCCAGGGGCAGGCCCGGCAGCAGGTTGAAGACGGCGACGAACGCGTTGGAGTAGGCCATGGCGCCCATGAGCAGCCGGGGCACCCCGGCGGGGGTGACGGCGAGGAGCTGCCAGGCCACCAGGGCCAGGGCCGCGTTGGCGAGCGGCCCCGCGAGGGCCACCATCGCGCTGCGGCCGGGGGTGTTGCTGTCGGACTGGTATGACGTGTGCCCGCCCATCAGGTCGGCGACGATCCGGTGCACCCGGTGCCCGAACGCCTGCGCGGTCAGCGCGTGCGCCGCCTCGTGCGCGAGGACCGACACGAGCAGCAGGAGCGCGTAGGCGAACGCGACGGCGTACGCGCCCGCCCCGAGGTCGGGCCGCGACCGCGACAGGGACGGACCGAAGGTCGCGAGGATCACCAGCACGAGGATCGGCCAGGTGCGGCCGAGATAGATGGGGGTGCCGCGCAGCGAGCCGATCCGCCAGCCCGGGTGGGCCTGCACGTCGGCGTCCGCGACGGCCGGCTCGACGGGGCGGTCGGGCGGCGTCGGCTGGGGTCCACGCGGGTCGGACATGGCGCGAGCCTACGTGGCGCAGGGGGTATGTCGGTGCGACGTCCTATCGTCGGTCCCATGGTTGCCGCCCTGTCCCCGAGCCGAGCCGCCGACTTCATGCAGTGCCCGCTCCTCTACCGCTTCCGCGTCATCGACCGGCTGCCCGAGCCGCCGTCCTCCGCGGCGGCCCGAGGCACGCTGGTCCACTCCGTGCTGGAGCGGTTGTTCGACGTGCCGGCGCCCGAGCGCACGCTGGAGCACGCGGCCTCCCTCGTGGGTCCGCAGTGGGAGGCGCTGCTGGCCGAGCGGCCGGAGCTGGCCGAGCTGATCGGCGACGGCGAGGAGGCGACCGAGCTCACGGCCTGGCTGACCTCGGCGACCTCGCTGGTCGAGCGGTGGTTCGGGCTGGAGGACCCGACCGACCTCGAGCCCGCCGAGCGCGAGCTCTACCTCGAGTGCGACCTCGACGGGCTCCTGCTGAGGGGGTATGTCGACCGCCTGGACGTCGCGCCTAACGGCATGATGCGCGTGGTCGACTACAAGACCGGGCGCTCCCCCTCGGTGCTCTTCGAGGGCAAGGCGCTCTTCCAGATGAAGTTCTACGCGCTCGTCCTGTGGCGGCTGCGCGGCGTGGTGCCGTCGATGCTGCAGCTGGTCTACCTCGGCAACGCCGAGATCGTGCGCTACCAGCCCGACGAGGCGGACCTGCGGGCCACCGAGCGCAAGCTCAAGGCGCTCTGGCAGGCCATCGTCCGCGCCGCCGAGACCGGCGACTGGCGTCCCAACAAGTCGCGGCTGTGCGACTGGTGCGCGCACCGCGACATCTGCCCCGCGTGGGGCGGCACTCCCCCGCCCATCCCGGAGGGCGCGGTCGCCCGCGCGCTGGACCCGGCCGCCTCGGCCCCGGTCGACCACGACGTCGAGGACGAGGACGACCCGCTCGAGGCCTGACATGATCGAGGCGCCATGACTGCCGCCCTCACGATCGCCGCCTGCGCTGCCGCGTGTGCCTTCGTCGTCGACGGGGCTGCTCAGGTGCTGCCGCAGGTGCTGCCGCGGGCGGGCGCCACGCCGGAGCGGGTGTCCCTGCTATGGCTGCTGCTGGCGTTCGTCGTCACGACGGTGCTGACGCGGGCGGCCACGCGCTACATCCGGCACCGGGCCGACCGGGCCCCCGCGGGTGCTCGGCCCAGCGGACCGATCCGCGACATCCTCATCAACGGCGTGCACATCCACCACCAGGTGTGGGGGATCCTGCTGATCCTGCTCGTCGGCCTGCTCCAGGTGGCCTACCGACCGTCCGGGGCGTGGGCCGACGTGGCCGCCGCGGCGTTCGGGGTCGGGGCGGCGCTGACGCTGGACCAGTTCGCGCTGTGGCTGCACCTCGAGGACGTCTACTGGTCGCCCCAGGGCCGCACCTCCGTGACGGCCCTCATCACCACGGCGATCATCGCCCTGGCCCTCCTGCTCGGCACCGACCCGCTGGGTCTGGTCTCCACCCCGCGCGGGTCGGGGGCCGTGCGCTGGGCCGTGACGGGGGTCCTCGTCGTCAACGTCGTCGCCGCGGTGGTCTGCCTGCTCAAGGGCAAGCCGTGGCTCGCGGTCGTGGGGATGTTCGTGCCGGGGATCGCCTGGGTCGGGGCGGTGCGTCTCGCGCGACCGCGATCGCGCTGGGCCCGACGCTATGAGCCGGGCAGCCCGCGTGACCTGCTCGCCGAGGAGCGGGAGCGCCGGCACGAGGCGCGGTGGAACTCCGTGGTCGACTTCATCGGCGGGCCTCCCTCGCGGTGACGCCGGCGGCGCGCTGCCGGGTGAGGAAGCGCTCCAGCACGTGCGGCCACCCCGACAGCTCGTCGGGGTCCCGGGCCAGGTGCAGCTCGCTCAGCGGCAGGAGGTCGTGCAGGGCGCGGGCCGTGCTGAGCGGGTGCGAGGGGTCTCCGGGCCAGGCCAGCAGCAGGGTCGGGACCGACAACGCACGCAGCCGGTCCGGGTCGGGCAGGTCGGTCTGCGACGCGCCGCGAAACACCGACGGCAGCAGCTCCTCGCGCACGTCGGGCACCGGCACCTCCTGGTCCGCGACCGCCGGCGGGCGGGCGGCGACCCGCCCCACCCGGATGAACGCCTGCACACCGCGACGCTCCACCAGCTCCGCGCTGTCGAGGTAGGCCTCCGACTGGGCCGCCCGCGTCTCCCACGCCGTCGGCGGCACGGTCAGCGTCAGGCTGCGGAACCGGCCGGGGTCCCGGACCGCGGCGTGCAGCAGCGTCCCGGTCCCCATCGACGGCCCGACGCCGTGCACCGCCTCGCCCGGGGCCAGCCGGTCGAGCACGGCGAGCAGGTCGTCGGCGAGCGTCTCCCACCCGTAGTCCCCAGGCTCCGGCCGACCCGTGGACGCGCCGTGCCCTCTCGCGTCGTAGCGGATGACCGTGTGCTCGTGCAGGTGACGGGTGAGGTCCAGGCCGGCGTCGGCGTTGGCGCGGCGGCTGGACGTCAGGCCGTGCAGCTGCACCACGAACGGGCCGTTGCCGTGGACCTCCACGTCGAGGCTGGCTCCGTCGACGTCGATCGTGCTCATGACCACTCCTCGGTGCCGAGGCGGTCACCCGCGCGGACCGGGGGTGACGCCCCGGCGCGACTCACGTGAGTCGCCATCATAGCCAGGGCGGTTCACGGCCATCCCTCACCGTGGACCCGCCTTGACCTGCGCGTATGGCGCGGCGACAGTGGGGCTCCGACATCCGTCCTGGTCACCGACGCCCGGGTCGTCCGCCGGGCCGCAGGCCCCGCCGTACCCGCAGGAGGCCGCCCGTGCGCCTGACCAACGCCGACCAGGTCGACCTGCCCGAGGGGCGGCTGCGCAGCCTCGAGCTCCCGCTGCACCGCGCCGCCGGTGAGCTGCCGGTGTCCTTCGACCAGGGCATGCACCTGCGCGCCGGGGCACGACCCGGCTCGTGGATGGCCGCGGCGCTGCGGGTCCCCGGCGGCGTGGGACCGGACGAGCTCGCCGCCTCCTGGCACGCCGTCGTGGAGCGGCACGGCACGCTGCGCTCGGCCTTCGCCGAGACCGACGAGGGCCTGCGGCTGCACCCCCTCGCGCTGGCTGACGAGCCGGGACGCTGGGTCGAGCACCCGACCGACCCGACGCTGCCGGCCCCGACCCGGGCCGCCCTGCGCACCCTGCTCGACGCCGCCTGCTCCCCGCTCGAGTCCCCCTCGCACCGGCTGGCGCTGCTGGAGCCGACCTATGGCAGCGACCCGGTCGTCGTGATCGCCGCCGACCACGCCCACGTCGACGCCTGGTCCCTGCCCCTGCTCGTGCGCGACCTGCTGTCCTGCCTCGAGGACCACCGCGCGGGTCGGGCGCCCGCCTCACGACTGCCCCGGGTCGGGTCCTTCGCCGAGCACACCGCCGAGCTCGCAACGCAGCCGCCGGCGCCCGAGCACGTGCTGCGCCGGTGGCACGAGATCCTCGACGCGGGCGGCGGCGCGATGCCGACCTTCCCGCTGCCGCTCGGTGACGTGTCCGCGCCCCGGCCCGAGGTGGTCTCGACCCACGACCTGCTCGACCCCCGCGGCCTCGCCCGGCTCGAGGCACGGGCCAGCCTCGAAGGGGTCGGGCCGCTCGCCATGGCCGTCTCGGTGATGACGCGGGCCTCGGCCTCCCTGGCCGGCGCGCCGCTGCGAGCCGTCCTTCCCGTGCACAGCCGCCACCAGTCGCGCTGGCGCCAATCGGTCGGCTGGTTCATCACCAACGCGGTCCTGGAGTCGGCGGACCCGACGCCCCAGGCGTGCGGCGCTGCGGTGCGCGAGGCGGTGGGCCTCGGGTCGCACGCGCTCGCCCCGATCATGGCGCCGTATGACGGGATGCCTGTCACCCCAGGCATGTTCGCGGTGTCGTGGCTCGACCACCGCCGGCTCCCGGTCGCGCTCGACCCCGCCTGGCGGGCGCAGCACGTGTCGGCGGTCGCGCCGACCCAGGGCGTGCAGGTGTGGTTCGTCGCCGACGGGTCCGGCCTGCACGTGCGCCTGCGATCCCCCGCGACGCCGCAGGCCCAGGCCTCCGTCGGCGCCTGGGTGGACGCGGTCGTCGAGGGTCTGCGCTCCCTGGTCTGACCCGCCCGCGCCACCCTGCCCCTTCGTGCGCTCGCAGCTCACGAAAGCGCGGTTCAAGGCGCCCTCACCGGCCGTTCGTGCGCTCGCAGCTCACGAAAGCGCGATTCGAGGCGCCTCACCGGCCGTTCGTGCGCTCGCAGCTCACAAACGCCGCGTCCGCGCCGGCCGCACGTGTCAAAGGTGCGTGCGGGGTGCAGGTATGTCGCACCTGGGTCCCCCACACGTGCCAAAGGTGCGTGCGGGCCGCAGATCCCACCCGTCGGCGCAGCCTCGGACCTTGCGCTCGGCCTTCGTGGGCTCGGAGCTCACGAAAGCGGGATGCGAGGCGCCCTCACCGGCCGTTCGTGGGCTCGCAGCTCACGAAAGCGCGATGCGAGGCGCCCTCGCCGGCCGTTCGTGCGCTCGCAGCTCATAAACGCCGCGTCCTCACCGGCCACACGTGCCAAAGGTGCGTGCGGGGTGCAGGTATGCCGCACCCGGGACCGCCGCACGTGCCAAAGGTGCGTTCCGGACGCAGATCCCACCCGTCGGCGCCGCCCCGGACCCTGCGCTCGGCCTTCGTGCGCTGGGAGCTCAGGAAAGCGCGATCCGAGGCGTCCGCGCCGGCCGTTCGTGGGCTCGCAGCTCAGGAAAGCGCGAATCGGAGCTGCCGGAGCGGACGTTGGTGCGCTCGGAGCTCATGAACGCCGCGCGCGAGCCTCGCCGGCGTCAGGCGAACAGCCGCCACAGGTCGGGGATCGACGCGCCGGTCATGGTGGGGACGATGCGCAGGCCCTCCTGCTCGGCGATGTCCACCATGTGCGGGATCCCGATGGTGGGGACGCCGGCGGCCAGCGCGGACGCCAGCCCCGTGTTGGAGTCCTCGACCGCGAGGCAGTCCCCCGGCGCCACGCCGAGCAGGCTCGCGGCGGTGAGGTACGGCTCGGGGTGCGGCTTGCCCTGCTTGACGACGTCGCCGGTCACCACCGCGTCGAAGGTCCCCGCGGGCAGCGCCTGGACCATGACGTCGGCGAAGGCGGCATACGACATCGTGACCAGGGCGCAGGGCACCCCGAGCTCACGGGTCGAGGCGAGCAGCGCCTGGGCGCCGGGCCGCCACGGGATGTGCTCGCGGAACCGCCGGATGACGCCGGCGAGGAGGGTCTGCACGACCTCCTCGCGCGGCATCGTCACGGGCGTGTGCTCGCGGATGTAGTCCGCCGACCACAGCAGCGCCTGCCCGACGAGCTGGTGGGCGTGCTCGTCGGACCACTGCCCGCCGAAGGACTCGACGAGGGCGTACTCCTCGGCGATCCAGTAGGGCTCGGAGTCCACCAGGGTGCCGTCCATGTCCCACAGGACGGCGGCGGGCAGCGCGGCGCGCTCGGTCATCGGGCTCCTCGGGTTCGTCGGCGTGCGCGGTCTGCGCGGGCCGCCGAGATGCGACGGCCCGCGCAGACCGCTTCGGTGCGGTCGGTCATGCCTTGAAGTAGCTCGCCTCGGGGTGGTGCGCGACGAGGGCGTCCGTGGACTGCTCGGGGTGCAGCTGCAGCTCCTCGGACAGGGTCACGCCGATCCGCTCGGGCTCGAGCAGCGCCACCAGGGTCGCGCGGTCCTCGAGCTCCGGGCAGGCCGGGTAGCCGAAGGAGTAGCGCTCGCCGGTGTACTTCTGCCGCAGGATGTCGCCGAGCGCGTCGGCGTCGCCGTCGGCCAGGCCGAGCTCGGCGCGGACGCGGGCGTGCCAGTACTCCGCGAGGGCCTCGGTGAGCTGCACGGACAGGCCGTGGAGCTCGAGGTAGTCGCGGTAGGCGTTGTCCGCGAACAGCTCCGCCGTCGCCAGCGCCACGCGGTTGCCCATCGTCACCAGCTGGAAGGTGATCACGTCGGGCTGCCCGTCGGCCTCGACGGCCTCCTTGGACCGCCAGAAGTCGGCCAGGCACAGGCGCCGGTCGCGTCCCTGCCGGGGGAAGGTGAAGCGGGCGCGCTCGCCGCCGAGCTCGATCGTGCTGTCGGGACGCTCGGTGTGCTCGAGCACGACGACGTCGTTGCCCTCGCTGTAGCACGGGAAGTAGCCGTAGACCACGGCGGGCTGCACGAGGTCCTGGGTCTTGATGCGGTCCAGCCACATCCGCAGCCGCGGCCGGCCCTCGCGCTCGACGAGCTCGTCGTAGGACGGGCCGTCGTCGGCGCGGGACGGCTTGAGCCCCCACTGCCCGAGGAAGGTCGCCCGCTCGTCGAGGTAGCCCGCGATGTCGCTGGTCGCGATGCCCTTGACGACGCGCGTGCCCCAGAACGGCGGGGTCGGGATGCGGTTGTCCATGGTGACGTCGGACCGCCGGGTGTCGATCTCGACGGGCTCGGTCGGTTCCGTATGCCGGGCCGCGACCCGACGCTGGCGCAGCGGGGGCAGCGCGTCGGTCAGCTGCACGGCGGGGTCGGCCTTGGCCTTGGCCACCGCGTCCATGAGCCGCAGCCCCTCGAACGCGTCCCGCGCGTAGCGCACGTGCCCGTCATACAGCTCGGCGAGGTCCTGCTCGACGTAGGCCCGGGTCAGGGCCGCGCCCCCGAGCAGGACCGGCCAGCGGTCCGCGAGGGAGCGGGAGTTCAGCTCGAGCAGGTTGTCCTTCATGATCACGGTGGACTTCACGAGCAGGCCGGACATGCCGATGGCGTCGACCGCGTGCTCTTCGGCCTTGTCGATGATCTCGTTGACCGGCACCTTGATGCCGATGTTGACGACCTCGAAGCCGTTGTTGGACAAGATGATGTCGACGAGGTTCTTGCCGATGTCGTGGACGTCGCCCTTGACGGTGGCGAGCAGGACCTTGGCCTTGGCCTCGCGCTTGGCACCGCCCGCGGCGGCCTCGATGTGCGGCTCGAGGTGCGCGACGGCGGCCTTCATCGTCTCGGCCGACTGCAGCACGAAGGGCAGCTGCATCTTGCCGGAGCCGAAGAGCTCGCCGACGGTCTTCATGCCCGCGAGGAGCATGTCGTTGATGATCGCCAGGGGGTCGTGCCCGGAGTCCATCGCCAGGTCGAGGTCGGCCTCGAGGCCGTTGCGCTCGCCGTCGATGATGCGCTGGGCGAGGCGCTCCTCGAGCGGCAGGGACGCCAGGGCGTTGGCGCGCTCCTCCTTGAGCGAGGTCGAGTCGACCCCCTCGAAGAGCTCGAGCATCCGGGACAGCGGGTCGTAGGTGCACTCCGACTCCCCCGGCTCGCCGGCCCACTCGCGCCGGTCGTGCACGAGGTCCATGGCGACCTTGAGCTGGTCCTCGGGGATCCGCGAGATCGGGACGATCTTGGCGGAGTTGACGATCGCGCTGCTCAGCCCGGCCTTGACGCACTCGTCGAGGAAGACCGAGTTGAGGACCTGGCGGGCAGCGGGCTTGAGGCCGAAGGACACGTTGGAGACGCCGAGGGTGGTCTGCACGCCCGGGTAGCGGGTGGAGAGCTCGCGGATCGCCTCGATCGTCTCGATGCCGTCGCGGCGCGTCTCCTCCTGACCGGTGGCGATCGGGAAGGTCAGGCAGTCCACGACGATGTCCTCGACGTGCATGCCGTGCTCGCCCGTCAGCGCCTCGATCAGGCGCGACCCGACGGCGACCTTGTGCTCGCGGGTGCGGGCCTGACCCTGCTCGTCGATGGTCAGGGCCACGACGGCGGCGCCGTGCTCGGCCACGAGCCGCATCATCTTGGCGTAGCGCGAGTCGGGCCCGTCGCCGTCCTCGAAGTTGACCGAGTTGATGACCGCGCGGCCACCGAGGCGCTCGAGCCCGGCCTGGATGACGGCGGGCTCGGTCGAGTCCAGCACCAGCGGCAGGGTGCTCGCGGTGGCGAACCGGGCCACGACCTCGGACATGTCCGCGGCACCGTCGCGGCCGACGTAGTCGACGCAGACGTCCAGCAGGTGGGCGCCGTCGCGGGTCTGGGCGCGGGCGATCTCGACGCAGTCGTCCCACTTCTCGGCCAGCATCGCCTCGCGGAAGGCCTTGGAGCCGTTGGCGTTGGTGCGCTCGCCGATGGACAGGAAGGACGCGTCCTGGCGGAACGGGACGGGGGCGTAGAGCGAGGCGACGCCGGGCTCGGGGGTCGGGTTGCGCTCGCCGATCGGCTGGCCGCCGACCGCCTCGACGACGGCGCGCAGGTGCTCGGGGGTCGTGCCGCAGCAGCCACCGACCAGGGCGACGCCGTAGTCCTGGGTGAAGGTGCGGTGGGCGGCGGCCAGCTCGTCCGGCTGCAGCGGGTAGGTGGCGCCGTCCTTGCCCAGCTGCGGCAGACCGGCGTTGGGCATGCAGGTCACCGGGATGCGCGACTGCTGCGACAGGACCCGCAGGTGCTCGCTCATCTCGGCGGGGCCGGTCGCGCAGTTGAGCCCGATCGCGTCGATGCCGAGCGCCTCGAGGGCGGTCAGCGCCGCGCCGATCTCGGAGCCGAGCAGCATCGTGCCCGTCGTCTCGACCGTGACCTGCACGATGACGGGCAGCGTCTCGCCGGCCGCCGTCAGCGCGCGCTTGGCGCCCACCACCGCGGCCTTGGCCTGCAGCAGGTCCTGCACGGTCTCGACCAGCAGCGCGTCGGCGCCGCCGTCGATGAGGCCGCGGGCGTTCTCGGCATACGCGTCCCGCAGGGTGGCGTAGTCGATGTGCCCGAGGGAGGGCAGCTTGGTGCCGGGGCCCATCGAGCCGATGACATAGCGGGGCTTGTCCGGCGTCGACCAGTGGTCGGCGGACTGGCGGGCGATCTCGGCGCCCGCGCGGGCCAGCTCGTAGATGCGGTCGACGATGTCGTACTCGCCGAGGTTGGCGTGGTTGGCGCCGAAGGTGTTGGTCTCGACGAGGTCCGAGCCGGCCTCGAAGTAGGCGTCGTGCACCGAGCGGACGACGTCGGGGCGGGTCACGTTGAGGATCTCGTTGCAGCCCTCGTGTCCCTGGAAGTCGTCCATGCTCGGGTCGGCCGCCTGGAGCATCGTGCCCATGGCGCCGTCGGCGACCAGGACTCGTCGGGTCAGTGCGGTGCGGAGCTCGTCCGAGCGTGCGCTCACGGGTGGGCCTGCCTTTGCAGTCGGGGACCTGCCGAAGTCTAGGCTGGGTCGAAGCCCTGGCGTGGACGCGTCCGGGGTGCGTCAGCCCAGCCGTTCGCCCAGCCGTCAACCCAGCCGTCAGCCCACGAGGAGTGCGCGTGATCCAGTTCGACGACCTTCCGCCCCTGCGTCGACCGGTCATGATCGCCGCCTTCGAGGGGTGGAACGACGCCGGCGAGGCCGCCACCGACCTCGTGTCCCACCTGTCCGAGGCCTGGAACGCCGAGCCCGTCGCGGCGATCGACCCGGAGGAGTACTACGACTTCCAGGTGACCCGCCCGCGCGTCGTCAGCCAGGGCGGCGAGCGGCTCGTGACCTGGCCGACCACGCGGATCCTGCACGCGACGCTGCACGGCGAGGACCGCGACGTGCTCCTCGTGGAGGGCATCGAGCCGTCCGTGCGGTGGCGCGCGTTCACCGAGGAGCTGCTGGACCTGGCCGAGCAGGCGGGCGTGGAGCTGCTGATCACGCTCGGCGCCTACCTCGCGCCCATCCCCCACACCCGCCCGATCGGCACCGACGTCTCGTCCGAGAGCCCCGAGCTCGCGCACCGCTTCGACATCGTGCCGTCGAGCTACGAGGGCCCGACCGGGATCGTCGGGGTGATCGCGCTGGCGGCCGAGCAGATCGGTATGCCGGCGGTCAGCGCGTGGGCCGCGATCCCGCACTACGCCGGGTCGGCGCCCTCCCCCAAGGCCTCGCTGGCACTGCTCGGACGCCTCGAGGAGCTGCTGGACATCACGATCCCGCGGGGCGACTTCCCCGAGGACGCGGTGGCCTGGCAGCACGGCGTCGACGAGCTGGCGTCGGGCGACGAGGACGTCGCGGAGTACATCTCGTCCCTCGAGGAGGCGCAGGACACGGCCGAGCTGCCGGAGGCGAGCGGCGAGGCGATCGCGCGCGAGTTCGAGAAGTTCCTGCGCCGCCGCGACTCCGACGGCCCCGGCCCTGGCCCTGGCCCCGGCCCCGGCGGCCCGCCCGGCAAGGACCTCGGCCACTGACCTACCTCAGGTAGTCACATCGACCCGGGTTAGTCCGTCAGGCTGATGCATCCGCCCCCGGTAAAGGCATCGACCGGCCTTCGTTCACCCCGCTCGCGCACCCGCTCGCGCACCCGCTCGCGCACCCGCTCGCGCGCCCTGCTGGCGCCATTGGTCACCAATGTTCGGATCGCACCCCTTTGGAACGATCCAAAACGTCATTGGTGACCAATGGCGCGGGGTGAGCGTGGCCGTATGCCGGAGGCGGCCCGCGGCAGGCGTGGTCGCCGTCGCCGCGCCGAGCGTCCCGACCACGAGGCCTCCCTCACGTGGCGAAGGTGCTGGCTGGACGCAGCTTTGTCACGTGCAGGCCGCGTGGCGTGCTGAAGGTGCTGGCTGGACGCAGCTTTGTCACGTGCAGGCCGCGTGGCGTGCTGAAGGTGCTGGCTCGATGCAGCTTTGTCACGTGCAGGCCCGCGTGGCGTGCTGAAGGTGCTGGCTGGACGCAGCTTCGCCGCCTGCGACCCCGGCGCCTGCACCTACCCGCGGTGGGTGCGCAGGCTGCGCAGGAACGCCGCCTCGTCCACCGGGATCTCCTGCGCCTCGGTGGCGTCGCGCTCGGGCACGGTCGTCGTGACCCGATAGATCCCCGAGTCCCGGTGCAGGTAGCGGTAGTTCACCAGCTCGCGCCGCAGCCAGGCGTGGTCCTCGTGCGCCGCGCCGAGGATCGCGGTGACCTCGCTCTCGGCATACGACCGCCCGATCTCGAACCGGCTGAGCAGGTGCAGCAGCACGGCCACCCGCCGGCGCCTCTTGACGGGGATCGACACGATCCGCTCCCCGTCGACGAACGGCCGCACCAGCCGGGCGATCTCGTCGACGGCGCGGGTCACCTCGGGGGGCGGGAGGGCGAGCACGGCCGCCTGCGCCGCGGTGTAGGTCTCACCGGTGCGCTCCATGCGCGCGCGGATGACGGTCTTGAGGTCTGCGTCCTGGGTCATCGTGGGTCCTCGACGCTGCGCGTGCCCCCAGCCCACGAGCGCAGCGGGGTCGCCGACGATGTGGTGGATGCTCGCCCGAGGATCTGCTCCCCTTGGCCCGGTGCTGCACGGGCTGGGGACCGATGCGCGGGCTGGGCGTCGGGCGACGCCGCTGGGGCCCAGCCTGCCCAACCCGTATGCCGACCGTCAACCCGCTGTGCGGGGTCAGCGCACGTCGACGCCGAGCAGCGCGTCGAGCGCAGCCGCGACCTCGCCACCGGCTCCCGCATCCGTCCCGCTCGCGGCGGCCCAGGCGTCGACGGCCCGCAGCGCGGCCGGGGTGTCGAGATCCTGGCACAGGGCGGCGCGGACCTGGGCGACGACCTCGCCCGCAGCCGGAGCACCCGCTCGCGCCACGGCGGCGCGCCAGCGGTCGAGGCGGTCCTGGGCGCGGGCCAGCAGGTCGTCGGTCCAGTCCCAGTCGGTGCGGTAGTGCTGGTCGAGCAGCACGAGCCGCACGGCCATCGGGTCGACGCCGCTCTCGCGGAGCCGGGACACGAGCACGAGGTTGCCCTTGGACTTGCTCATCTTGGCGCCGTCGAGACCGACCATCGCCTGGTGGAGGTAGGCCGTGGCGAACTCGGGCTCCCCCGTCAGCCCGACGGCCTGCACCGCGGACATCTCGTGGTGGGGAAAGATCAGGTCGGTGCCGCCGCCCTGCACGTCGAAGCGCATGCCGAGGGTGTCGAGGGCGATCGTCGTGCACTCGATGTGCCAGCCCGGGCGGCCGCAGCCGAGGATGCCTCCGGCCCAGGCGGGCTCGCCGCGCCGCTCCGCGCGCCACAGCAGCGGGTCGAGGGGGTCGCGCTTGCCGGCCCGGTCGGGGTCGCCGCCGCGGTCGGCATACACGTCCAGCATCTGCTCGCGGGTCCACCCCGACACCTCGCCGAAGGTCGGCTGCTGCGCGAGGTCCAGGTAGTAGTCCTTGGCACCCTCAGCCACCAGGTCGTGCTCGTCGTCCGGCACCGGCACGGGATAGGCGGCGCCCGCCCGCACGAGCTGGGCCACCTGGTCGGCGATCGCCTCGACCGACTCGACGACGCCGACGTAGTGGTCCGGCGGGAGCACCCGCAGCGCGGTCATGTCGTCGCGAAAGAGCTGGATCTCCTTGGTGGCCAAGGCAGTCCAGTCGACGCCGTCGCGGGCGGCGCGCTCGAGCAGCGGGTCGTCGACGTCGGTGATGTTCTGCGTGTAGTGCACCTCGTGACCGGCCTGGCGCAGCGCGCGACCGAGCAGGTCGAAGGTCACGTAGGTCGCCGCGTGCCCCATGTGGGTCGCGTCGTAGGGCGTGATGCCGCAGCAGTAGATGCGGGCCGTCGGGCCGGGTGACAGCTCGACGACCTCGCCGCGCGCGGTGTCGTGGATGCGCACGGGCAGCGGGCTGCCGGGGACGGACGGGACGGCGGGGGCGGGCCAGGACTTCACGCGCAGAGCCTAGCGGCGGTCACGGACAACCCCCGTCCACGTCCAGGACCTACCCCCGGCGGGATCATCAGCCTGGGGAACGAAGCGCGGCTGATGCCTCTACCCGCGGCGGGTCAGAGCGGGGGCCAGGGGATCGGGTAGTGGCCGGGGTCCGGCTCCGGATAGGTCCCGGCGGCCAGCAGCGCCGACACGCGCGCCGTCAGGGCCTCGATCTCGTCCGAGCTCAGCAGCCCCACCAGCCCCTGCACCAGCGCGGACCCGGGATCGCCCAGCAGCGACTCCAGCAGCGCCAGGCGCGCGACCTCCGGCGCCGGCAGCGGGTCCCCGACCCACCCCCACAGCACGGTCCGCAGCTTGGGCTCGGCGTGCAGGGTGATCCCGTGGTCGATCCCCCACTCGCGGCCGGTCGGGTCGACCAGGACGTGGGAGCCCTTGCGGTCGGCGTTGTTGACCACGCAGTCGTATGCCGCGAACCGGGCCGCCGCCTCTGTGTCGCGGTGGACGACGACCACCTGCTCGCCGGTGGGGGTCTCCCCCGTGAACACCGGGATCACGCCTTCCTCGATCGCGTCGGGCGCCACCAGGTCGACCATCGGAGCGGCGGCCTCGTTGTGGTCGATCCACAGCTGCACCGACCCGGGACCGAGCGGCCCCTCGCGCAGGACGGTGGGCGGCACGACGGCATACCCGCCCTCGTGCGACACCAGGAACGCCGCCGTCTCGCGCTGCGCCAGCGTCGCGGGCGGGAAGTCGTGCAGCGGCCGTTCGCCGCGCGTCGGCTTGTAGATCACGCGGACGGGCTCGTCGCCGCCCAGGACCCCGAGGAACACGCCGTTCGACGCCTCCACGAGCTGCCCGACCAGGCGCAGCTCCTCCCCCGCCAGCCGGCCGAGCATCGCCTCGACAGCAGGCCGGTCCGTGGGGTCGACCACCGGGTTGGGCAGCATCAGCTCGGCGGGGACGTCGTCGGGGGTCACGTCACCGCTTGTAGCCGTTGGCGCGCGGACAGATGTGCCCCTCGGGGTCGAGCGGCTCGCCGCAGAAGGGGCACGGCGCGCGCCCCGCCGCCACCAGCGCCAACGAGCGCCGGGCGAAGGCACGCGCCTCCGCCGGCGTCAGGACGACGCGCACGACCTGCGGATCTGTCGGCACGGCGCCCTCGAGACCCAGCGCAGCCACGTCCTCGGGGTCGGGCTGCTCCTCCAGGTCGCCGTCGGAGCAGTCGATGATCACGACGTCGCGGCGGTCGTCATACGCGAGCCCGATGCTCTGCACGCGGAACTCGTCCTCGATGGGGGTGCCCAGCGGTTCGTTGTCGACCAGGCGCGCGGCGGCGGCGTCCGAGCCGGTGAGGGGGGCGTGCACGTCGAGCAGGTCGTTGCAGCGGTCGGCGAGGACCTCGACCTGCTGCTTCTCCAGGGACATGCTCGTGAGCCGCCCGCTCCCCGCGGCCTGGAGGAAGAACGTGCGCTGCCCGGGCGGCCCGACGGTCCCGGAGACGAACCTCTCGGGCGGGTCGAAGATCTGCTGCGGCATGTCCTGACCCTAAGCCGTTCCGCCCCCCACGGCCGCGTCACCGCGCGGTGTCTCGTCCTTTGGCCGGGCGGGGGCCAGGCCCGAGAGGTCGTTGCCTCCGTCGTTGATCCGTATGACGAAAGGCCGCGGCTCCGTGTAGCGGATCACCGACAGTGACGCCGGCCCCACCACGAAGCGCTGGAAGAGGTCGAGGTGCGAGCCCGCGGCGTCGGCCAGGATCGCCTTGATCACGTCGCCGTGGCTGACGAGCAGCCACAGGGCGTCGGGGCCGTGCTCCGCCTCGACGAGCCGGTCCAGGTCGCGGACCGCCGCGACGGCGCGGTGCTGCAGGTCGGCGATCGACTCGCTCGCGTGGTCCGGCGACGCGGGGAAGCGCGCCCGCGACGGGTGGTCCTGCACCGTGCGCCACAGGTCTTCCTGGGCGAGCTCGGACAGCGGGCGCCCGGTCCAGGCGCCGTAGTGGCACTCCCCGATCGCGTCCACGGTCACCCGGCGCGCCTCGCCCCAGCCGGTGTCGTGCGCCTGCGCGGCGGCATACAGCTCGTCGGCGGTCTCCTGGCAGCGCTGCAGCGGGCTGACGGCCGCGAGCCGGACGGGCAGCCCGGCGATGCGGGTCGCGAGGTCGCGGGCCTGGGTCCGTCCCTGCTCGTCGAGCCCCACCCCCTCGGTCCACCCGGCGAGCAGGCCGGTCGCGTTGGCGTCGGTGCGTCCGTGGCGGACGAGCAGCAGCGTGGGCACCGCACCACTGTGCCACGCGCCCCCGCCGCGCGCCGCGCCCGCCAGGACGTACGCTTGCTGGTTGTGATCGTCGACCAAGCTCTCTACCGCCACGGCCGCCGCATGCCCTGCGGGGATCTGAGCGAGGAGCTCGCCGCGCTGCGGGACCGCGCCGACGACGGATTCCTGTGGATCGGGCTCAAGGACCCGACCGACGAGGAGTTCGCCCTCGTCAACGACGAGCTCGGCCTGCACCCCCTCGCCGTCGAGGACGCCCTGACCGGCGAGCAGCGCGCCAAGCTCGACATCTACGACGACACGATCTTCATGGTGGTCAAGACGCTGCGCTACGTGGAGCGCACGAGCGACGTCGAGACCGGTGAGGTCATGCTCTTCGTCGGCGACAAGTTCGCCCTCACCGTCCGCAACGGCGACGCCAACCCCCTCGCCGGCGTCCGCGCCCGCCTCGAGCTCGCGCCCCACCAGCTCGCGCACGGCCCCGCGTCGGTCCTCTACTCCGTGCTCGACTCCATCGTCGACAACTACGTGCTGATCGATTCCGAGCTCGAGGACGACCTCGACCGCATCGAGCGCAACATCTTCGGCGGCACCAAGGGCGACTACGCCTCCGAGATCTATGAGCTCAAGCGCGAGGTGCTGGAGTTCAAGCGCGCCTCCGTCCCCCTCGCCGAGCCGGTCCGCCGCCTCGCCAAGGACCGGTCGGTCCCCGTGGTGCACAAGGCGGCTCGCCCGTTCTTCGCCGATGTCCTGGACCACCTGCTCAAGGTCAACGACCACGTCGAGTCCTACGACCGGCTGCTCACCGATGTGCTCAACGCGCACCTCGCGCAGATCGGCGTCAAGCAGAACGAGGACATGCGCAAGATCTCCGCGTGGGCCGCGATGGGCGTCCTCCCCACGATGATCGCCGGCATCTACGGCCAGAACTTCGAGTACATGCCCGAGCTCAAGGCCAGCGTCAATGTCGGCGGCAGCGAGTTCTACTACGGCTACTTCGTGGTCATGGCGCTCATGGTCGCCGGCTGCACCTTCCTCTACCGCCTGTTCAAACGCTCCGGCTGGCTCTGACCCACCCCCGCTCTCTGAGGTCCTCCACGCCCGACGTGGCAAAACTGCGGTCTGGCTGCACCTTTCAGCCGCTGGGGCCCCCGCACGTGGCAAAACTGCGGTCTGGCTGCACCTTCGCGCTCGGAGCGCGGACCGTGCCCGCACCTGGGCCCAGGCCGTATGCCGGAAGCCGGCCACCTCGTCGTGAGGTGACCGGCTTCCGGCATACGACGTGAGGCCCGGCGATCAGGTGGCGGACATCCAGCCGGCGGCGAGGGCGACCAGCACGGCCGCGCCGACGAGCACGCGCCACGACACGAAGAACATCAGGCTGTTGTTCTTGACGAACTTCAGCAGCCACGCGATCGAGGCGTAGGCGACGATGAAGGACACGATCGTGCCGACCGCGAGCTGGCCGAGGCCGACGACGGAGGTGTTGACGTCCTTGAGCTCGTAGAGGCCGGCGCCGACGAGCGCGGGGATGGCCATGAAGAAGGAGAGCTCGGTGGCGGTGACGCGGTCGAGGCCGCGGAACAGGCCGGCGGTGATCGTGGTGCCGGAGCGCGACACGCCGGGGACCAGCGAGAAGCACTGCATGAGGCCGATGATCACCCCGTCCTTCACGGCGACGCGGCTGCCCTCGGGGCGGTCCTGGCCGGCGGCGACGAGCCGCGCGTGATAGCGCTCCCCCGCCCAGATCACGATGCTCCATAGGACCAGCGCGCCGGCGACGACCCACAGGCTGCGCAGCGGCCCCTTGATCAGGTCCTTGAAGAGCAGGGCGGCGACGACCACGGGGATCGACCCGACGATGACGGCCCAGGCGAGCGAGTAGTTCTCGTGCTCGCGGGCCTTGGGGTCGCGCAGCCCGGCGACCCAGGCGAGGAACATCGTCTTGATCTTGTCCCAGAAGTAGATGAGCGTCGCGAGGATCGCCCCGAGCTGGATGACGGCGGTGAACGACGTGATCGCCGGGTCGTCGATCGGGAGTCCGAGCATCTTCTCGGCGATGGTGAGGTGGCCGGTCGAGGAGACGGGGAGGTACTCGGTGACGCCCTCGACGATGCCGAGGATGATCGAGTCCAGATAGCTCAGGGCAGACACGTAGTTCGCTTTCGCAGTGGTGAGGTGGGGGCTGACGACGAGCCGCGCGATGGGCGCCGTCGACCATTGTGACGGGTCTCGGCTCCACGAACGCTGACAACGCCGAGATCCGGGTGGATCTCGGCGTCGTCAGGCGCGCGGGTGGCCGGTGCGGTGGTGGGCGACCGGCCGGTATGGCGAGAAGCCCTCAGCGGCGGGGGCGGCGATCGTCGCCGTCCTCCTCCTCGTCGTCCTCGTCATCGTCGTCCTCGTCATCGTCGTCGTCGTCCTCGTACTCCTCGTCGTCGAGACCGACGTAGGGGCCGTCCTCGTCGTCGTCATCGTCGTCGTCGGTGTAGATGCCGAGCGGCGTGACCTCGCCGAAGGCGTCGTCGAGGGCCTCGTCGTAGGCCTCGAACGCGTCGGCGAGCTCCTGGTAGGCGTTGACCACGGCGGGGTCGTCGTCGCCACGGCGCGAGGCCGCAGCCTCGAAGTGACGTTCGATCGCGGAGATGAAGGTGGCGAGGGCGGCGCGCGGCTCGGTGCTCATGGGACAGACGTTACCCCGTCGGCACGGACGGGGGCCATGGCACCTGGGGGTTCATGGCATGGTGGTGCTGCGGGCCTGGTCGGAGCCAGGATCGGGCCTGATGGACGTGGAGGGAGCCGAGCCGTATGCCGGAGTACGAGTACCGCACCGTGACCTTCCGTCGGGACGCCAGCCGCGGCGAGATCCGGCAGGCGTTGACCGACGAGGCGGAGTACGGCCACTGGGAGCTGACCAGGATGTCGCTCTACTGGGGAGGCGTGCGGCGGGCCGAGATCCGGCGGCGCGTCATCCGGGTGTCTCGCACCGCCTGAGCCCGTATGCCGCCGCCCCCGCCCGTCGCGCGGGTCGCCGTGATCCGGGCGGGGGCTGCTCGGCATACGGCTCAGCAGGTCGCGAGGAGGCGCTGCAGCACGCGCGTCCCGAACTCCAGCGAGTCGACCGGGATCCGCTCGTCGATGCCGTGGAACATCCCGACGAAGTCGAGCTCGGCGGGCAGCCGCAGCGGGGCGAACCCGTAGCCCGTGATCCCGAGGCGGGACAGCGCCTTGTTGTCGGTGCCGCCGGACAGGCAGTAGGGCAGGATCAGCGAGCCCGGGTCCTCGGCCTGCAGGGCGTCGCGCATCCGATCGACGAGGTCGCCGGAGAACGGCGCCTCGAGCGCGGTGTCGCGGTGGTGGATCGACACCTCGACCCGGTCCCCGGCGAGGGCCCGGACGGTGTCCATGAGCTCCTCCTCGTGGCCGGGCAGGAAGCGGCAGTCGAGGGTCGCGGAGGCGGTCTGCGGGATGACGTTGTGCTTGTAGCCGCTGTCGAGCATGGTGAAGCTGCTCGTGTCCTGCAGCGTGCCGAGCACGAATCCCCGTGCGCCGCCGATGTGCTCGAGCAGCTCGCTGGCGTCCTCGTCGGTGTAGCCGGTCCCCGTCACGGACGAGAGCCCGTCGAGGAGCTCACGGACGCTGGCGATGTAGGTGCGCGGCCACTTGTGGGCGTTGATGCGCTCGATCGCCTGGGCGAGGTGCACGATCGCGTTGTCGTCGTTGGGGACCGAGCCGTGGCCGGCGCGGCCGCGGGCGGTGAGCCGCAGCCAGGCGATCCCCTTCTCGGCCGTCTGCAGCAGGTAGGCGCGCACCTGCTCCCCCGTGTCCTTGCGCGGGATGGTGACGGAGTAGCCGCCGACCTCGCTGATCGCCTCGCTGGCGCCCTCGAACAGCTCGGGGTGGTGGTCGACCATCCAGCTGGACCCCTTGACGCCGCCGGCCTCCTCGTCGGCGAAGAAGGTGAAGACCACGTCGCGCGGCGGCTTGGTGCCGGTCCGGGCGAGGTGGCGCAGGTTGGCCAGGATCATGGCGTCCATGTCCTTCATGTCGACGGCGCCGCGTCCCCAGATGCAGCCGTCCTTGACCTCGGCGCTGAACGGGTCCACCGACCAGTCGTTCGCGTCGGCAGGCACCACGTCGAGGTGGCCGTGCAGGATCAGCGCCGGCCGCGAGGAGTCCGTCCCCTCGACGCGCACCGACACGTTGGCCCGCCTGTCCTCGGACTCGGCATAGAAGGGGTCCAGCCCCACCTCGGTCAGCTGCTCCATGACGTACTCGGCGCACGCCCGCTCCCCCGGCCCCGACCCGTCCCCATAGTTGGAGGAGTCGATCCGGATGAGATCGCGGCAGATGCGCTCGACCTCCTGCGTCGGGTCCGTCACGGTCGTCTGGGCGCTCGAGTCGGTCATGCCCCCGACCCTATCTCTCCCGTATGACGCACCCCCGGCCACCGCCAAGACCAACGGCCTCAGGCCCGGCGCTCACCTCCCGTCCACGGTCTTCACTGGCCGGCCAGGAGCCAGAGCAGCGACTCGGCCCACCGCAGCAGGTCCTCCTCCTGTGTGGTGAGGAGACCCGCTTTGGACCGGGCGAGGGCGTCGCCGATCGGCCCGAGCTTGGCCTGGATGTCCTGCAGTTGTTGCGTCGCCTGTTCGCGCGTGAGTTCTTCGACGATCGCGTCTCCCATGACGGCCCCCCCATCGTTCTTCTCGCTACGTGGTCGACGCTAGCCGCTACCACCGACAGACCCCTCGGCTCTTGCGAGGCCGCCGCGTCAGGCCTTGCGAGGTGCGGTGCCCCTGACGTCCGTCACCGCGAAGCGCGCCTCGTTCGCGTCCATCTTGGCCGTGACGGCAGCGCCCAGGTCGATGTCGAGGGCGTTGGCGAGGTGCAGGAGGTAGATCAGCACGTCCGCCATCTCCTCCCCCGCCCTGGACGCGGAGACGCCCTCACCCGACGGGTCAGCCCACTGGAACAGCTCCGCCAGCTCGCCCACCTCCCCGGTCAGCGCCAGGATCAACGACTTGGGGTCGTGGAACTGCGCCCAGTCGCGCTCCGCGGTGAAGGCGGCGGCGCGGGCGGCGAGGTCCGAGAGGGTGGCGTTGGACGTCATACGGTTGAGCCTGTCACGGCGCTGCGCCCCACAGCACGTGGGGCCACCTCGTAGGCTGGCGCTCCCGACATCGCAGAGGATCCGGAGGCCCCGTGGCAGGTAAGGCGTTCGTGAGGCGCATCCCCTTCCACGAGAGCGCCCTCACCGACCTGGTCGAGGAGCTGCAGCGGGCGGGCACCGACGAGGAGCGTCGTCTGGCGCGACACCTGCTGGACTTCCCGACCGTCTACGTCGTGCACAAGGGCGATGGCGCCGGACGTTACGAGGTGTACGTCGGGGAGACCTCGGACATCCGCAGCCGGACCGTGCAGCACCTGCGCGCCGACATCCTTGTCCGGGAGGACTGGGCGGATCTCGCGAAGGCCACGGACGCCGAGATGTATGTGATCGGGCACCAGCACTTCAGCAAGTCGATGACACTCGACGTGGAGAACCGTCTCATGCACTGGCTCAACGGCTCCGACGCCGTAGTGCGGCTGCACAACCGGAAGCACAATCCCCAGAACGACTACTACTCCCGGGATCTGCTCGACGCGGCGTTCCGCGACACCTGGAACCAGCTGCGTCGGCATGACGACTTCCTGTTCCCCACCGAGAAGATCGTGCGCGAGTCGGCGCTGTTCAAGGCCTCGCCCTTCCACAAGCTCACCCCGCAGCAGCTCGCGGCGAAGGCACGAATCCACGATGCGATCGTGGAGGCTCGCGCCTCCGAGGCCGTAGGACAGCTGATCCTCGTCGAGGGATCTGCTGGCACCGGCAAGACGGTCCTTCTCAGCAGTCTGTTCTACGACCTCTTCATGGAGGACGTGGCCCGCGACGTGATGGCGGGCTTGGAGAACCTCGACGCCTGGTTGCTGGTCAACCACGACCAGCAGCTCACCGTCTACGAGCAGATCGCGCTCAAGCTTGGCTTGTCGCGGCGCGCTGGCGACCGGGTGAGCAAGCCGACGAGGTTCATCAACAGCCGGGACGAGGATGCGAAGCCGGTCGACGTGGTCCTCGTCGACGAGGCCCACCTGCTCTGGACGCAGGGCAAGCAGTCCTATCGCGGGGCCAACCAGCTCGTCGACCTACGCAGCCGAGCCCGGGTCGTCGTGGCGATCTTCGACCCGCAGCAGATGGTCGCCACCAACCAGTACTGGGAGCCCGACCAGCTCCGTCAGCTCCGCGACAGCGCTTCCCAAGTCATCGAGCTCGACGAGCAGATGCGTATGACGTCCTCGGAGGCGACCTATCGCTGGGTGCGGGACCTCGTGGACCTGCGGCAGGTGTCCGACATCCCCCAGGACCCCAACTACGACGTCAAGGTCTTCGACGATCCCCATGAGCTGTACGCCGCGATCCGGAAGAAGGCCGAGGACGACGGCCATGGGCTGTCTCGCCTCACGGCGACCTTCGACTGGGAGTTCGTCGAGAAGCGTCGGGTCGACGGGAGGACGTGGGACGTCGTCATCGATACCTTCCGCGTGCCGTGGAACCTCCAGCTGGACTACAGCGCGGCTGAACGACGCGACCTTCGGGGACGGTCGTGGGCCGAGCGGCCTCGGTCGATCGACGAGATCGGGTCCACGTTCACCGTCCAGGGCTTCGACCTGGACTACGCCGGCGTCATCATCGGACCGTCCGTGACCTATCGCGACGGACGCATCGTCTTTGACCCGTCAGCCAGCGCCAACCGCAGCGCCACCCAGCGGCGCACCCTCGCCGACGGCTCTAAAGCAACCGTGGCCGAGGATTTGCTGCGCAACGAGCTCAACGTTCTGCTCACCCGCGGTGTCCGGGGGCTCTACCTGTATGCCGTCGACCCGGAGCTGCGCGAGGCACTGCTGGCGGCCCAGCGCCATTGACTGCGCCTGCGCCGAACGAGGAGGCTCAGGCAGAATTGCCCAATATGCGGCCACTGTATACGTGACTCGGCTTAGACTCACCGACCTCGAACGCGTAAAGCACTAAAGTGTTTCGTTATCCGCTAACCTGTGCTCAGAGGGACTGCGGCTCGCATCTAGCGCCCATCTTGCGTGTGCAATGAGTGTCGCGTCGGGACAAGCGCGCAATAGTACGTTCGTTGCCCGGCGACATTCCGTGACTACGCCACAAGCCAGCATCACCGCAGAAAATATGGCCCCCCAGAATAGAACCCCCTGCAGTCCTTCCATATAGTGCGGGTCGAGATTGAGCGCTACTCCATAAAGTAGTACTGGCACCCAAATCGCCACGCCGGCCGTCGCTCGGAGATCAGTCATCCGCTCCTGAACCTCCGATCCACTACCCGCATCAGCGCCGCATGACTCCGGGCTTGAAAACGTGTCATTCAAGAGTGACCGGAATGCAATCGCTCTGTCGGCATCCGGCAAATCTCCATACTCGCGCGTGTCCTCGAAGCGCCGCTGAAGGCCCGCCATTTCATTCAAACTCGCAGGACTGAGAGCACGAGCAACTTTGCCCCACTTCTGCATGGGGCGATCAAAGGGCAGGAATCGGATCACCAACCTCCGCAAAAGAGCGCATATCCACATAGCCAGACCACACCAAAGCGCACCTGCCAGTAGAGCTATTGCACTTAACAGGCTCTTCCGACCTGAGTGTGG
>NZ_DKGR01000045.1:437-10372 GCF_002453335.1 Arsenicicoccus sp. UBA6765 | reverse complement strand
CGGAGGCCCGTCACTCACCCGAAGCGGCCGGAGATGTAGTCCTCCGTCGCCCTCTCCTTCGGGTTGTTGAAGATGCGCGTCGTGTCGTCGATCTCGATGAGGCGGCCGGGCTTGCCCTGGGCCTCCAGGTTGAAGAAGGCCGTCCGGTCCGAGACGCGGGCCGCCTGCTGCATGTTGTGCGTGACGATCACGATCGTGTACTTCGGCTTCAGCTCGGTGATCAGGTCCTCGATCGCCAGGGTCGAGATGGGGTCCAGGGCCGAGCAGGGCTCGTCCATCAGGAGGACCTGGGGCTCCACGGCGATGGCGCGGGCGATGCACAGGCGCTGCTGCTGACCACCGGACAGGCCGGCGCCCGGCTTGTCCAGACGGTCCTTGACCTCGTTCCACAGGTTCGCGCCGCGCAGGGAGCGCTCCACGACCTCGTCGAGCTTCTTCTTGTTCTTGACGCCGTTGAGGCGCAGCCCGGCGGCGACGTTGTCGCGGATGGTCATGGTGGGGAACGGGTTGGGCCGCTGGAAGACCATGCCCACGGTGCGGCGGACGCCGACGGGGTCCACGCCGGAGGCGTAGAGGTCCTGGCCGTCCAGCAGCACCTGGCCCTCGACCCGGCCGCCGGGGATCACCTCGTGCATGCGGTTGAGGGTGCGCAGCACGGTGGACTTGCCGCAGCCGGACGAGCCGATGAAGGCGGTCACCGATCGCGGCTCGATGGTCATCGAGACGCCCTGCACCGCCTGGAACTTGCCGTAGAAGATGCTGAGGTTCTCGACGTCGATGCGCTTGGCCATGTCAGTTCGCTTTCTGGGTGGGTCAGCTCTTGACCGCGCCGAAGCGCGCGATGACGCGGCCCAGCAGGTTGAGCAGGAGGACGAGCAGGATCAGGGTGAGCGCCGCGGCCCAGACACGGTCATGGGCGGCGTCGAGGGTGAGGAACTGACGCTCCTCGTTGATCATCGTGGGCAGGGTGGCCATGTTGCCGCCGAAGAGGTCCCAGTGGATGTTCTTGGTGTAGGGACCGAGGATCAGCAGCGGGGCCGTCTCGCCCATGACGCGAGCCAGGCCGAGCAGGACGCCGGTCACGATGCCGGACAGGGCGGTCGGCAGCACGACCGAGGCGATCGTCTTCCACTTCGGCACGCCGAGGGCGTATGACGCCTCCCGCAGCTCGTTGGGGACCAGCTTGAGCATCTCCTCGGTGGAGCGCACGATCGTCGGGATCATGAGCAGCACCAGGGACAGCGACACCGCGAAGCCGACCCGGTTGAAGCCCATCACCGTCACCCACAGGGCATAGACGAACAGGGCCGCGACGATGGACGGCACCCCGGTGAGGATGTCGACCATGAAGCTGACGGCGCGGGCCAGCTTGCCGCGGCCGTATTCCACGAGGTAGATCGCGGTGAAGATGCCGATCGGCACCGAGATCGCCGCGGTGACCAGGCCCTGCAGCAGGGTGCCCATGATGGCGTGGTAGGCGCCGCCGCCCTCGCGGCGTACGGAGATGCCGCGCTGGGAGTTGGTCCACCAGGTGCTGGTGAGCAGGTTGTCGAGGCCGTTGGACAGGACCTCGTATAGGATCCACGCGAGCGGGGCCAGGGCGACCAGGAAGGCCAGCCACATGATGATCCGGGCCAGCTGGTCCTTGGCCTTGCGGCCCCCGGAGGCCTTGTCGAGGTGGGTCGACTCGTTGGCGGTGACGGCGGTGCTCATTCGGTGAAGGCCTTCCGACGCTCGATCACGACGCGCGCGATCGCGTTCACGACGAACGTGAGGATGAACAGGACCAGACCGGCCGCGATGAAGGCGCCGGCCTTCTGCGGGGAGTCGAACTCCGAGGCGTTGTTGGCGATGCGGGACGCGAAGGTCTCGCCACCGTTGAAGATCGAGGGGTTGAACGGCGTGCCCACCGCGAGCGTGCTCAGGATCATCATCACCGCGACGGTCTCACCGAGCGCACGGCCGAGGGCCAGCATCGCCGCGGAGATGACGCCGGGCCGGCCGTAGGGCAGCACGGCCGTCTTGATCATCTCCCACTTGGTGGCGCCCAGGGCGAGGGCGCCCTCCTTGTGAGGGGCCGGCGTCTGGGCGAACACCTCGCGCGACAGCGAGGTGACGATCGGCAGGATCATGATGGCGAGCACGAGGCTGATGACGAAGATCGTGGCCGTGATGCTGGTCTCCCAGAACAGGGGGAACCAGCCGAGCCACTGCTGCAGCTTCTGCTGGAGCGGGTCGATGAAGGGCGTGAACTGGGCGACGCCCCACAGGCCGTAGACGATCGAGGGCACGGCAGCCAGCAGGTCGATCAGCTGCGCGGCCGGCTTGCGCAGCCAGGCCGGGGCGTACTGCGTGATGAACAGCGCCACGCAGACGCCGAGGGGGACGGCGATGCCCATGGCCAGGATCGAGCTGAGGACCGTCGTCCAGAGCAGGTCCGCGATGCCGAAGCGGGGGTTGTCGCCCGAGACGTTCCACTCGCGCGAGGTGAGGAAGTTGGCCTCGTTGTTGGCGAGGGCGGGGATGGCCTGCCAGAGCAGGAAGACGCCGACGAGGGTGACCAGGGCGATGACGAGGACGCCCGCACCGGTGGCGGCGCCACCGAAGAGCCGGTCACCGAGGCGGCCGGTCGAGGCCTGGTCGCCGAGCAGAGGCGGACGACCGTCATCGTCTGGCAAGGAGTCGACGGCGGAGACGCCGGTCACGGAGGACACGAGTGCTACCTAACTGTCCGAGGTGCTACGAGGGGGAGCCCGGCCGGGACGACGTCCCGGACAGGCGGAGAGCCGGGTGACCCAGGGAGGACCCTGGGTCACCCGGCTCCGTCAGATCACTTGAGGGCGTCGATGGCGGTCGAGACCTTGCCCTGCACCTCGGTGGGCAGCGGGGCGAAGCCGATCTGCTCGAAGGACTTCTGCACGTCCGCGGACGACATGTGCTTGAGGAAGGCCTTGACGTTCTTGCCCTTCTCGGCGTCGGCGTTCTTGGAGCAGACGATCTCGTAGGTCACGAGGACGATCGGGTAGGCCCCGGCCTCCTTGGTGGCGTAGTCGAGCTTGAGCGCGAGGTTGTTGCCCTCGCCGGCGACCTTGGCGGCGGCCACGGCCTTGCCGGCGGACTCGCCCGTCAGCTCGACGGGGCCCGCGCCGGTGTCGACCTTGGCGATGCCCAGCTTGTTGTCCTTGGCGTAGGACCACTCGGCGTAGGTGATGCCACCCTCGGTGGAGGCGACGGCGCCTGCGACACCGGCGGACTTCTCCTTGCCCTCACCCTTGCCGGTCCACTTCTTGCCGGGCTCGGCGGTCCACTTGGCAGGGGCGGCGGCCTGGAGGTACTTCGTGAAGTTCTCCGTGGTGCCCGACTCGTCCGAGCGGAAGAAGACCTTGATGTCCTTGTCCGGGAGCGAGGCGCCGGAGTTGAGCTTGGCGATCGCCGGGTCGTTCCACTTGGTGATCTTGCCGTTGAAGATGTCGGCCATCACGTCGGCGTTGAGGACGAGGCCCTCGACACCCTTGAGGTTGTAGCCGACCGCGATGGGGCCGGTGACCATGGGGAGGTTCCAGGCGGGGGAGGCGCAGGCCTTGTCGGCCTCGGCCTGCTCGATCTTGCCGTCCTTCTCCTTGGTCTTGAGCGAGGAGTCGGAGCCGGCGAAGTCGGCCTGCTTGGCGATGAACTGCTTGATGCCGGCGCCGGAGCCCGTCGCGTTGTAGTTGACGGTCGTGCCGGAGCACTTCTCCTGGTAGCTGTTGGCGGCCTCCTCGAAGGCGGCCTTCTGCGCGGAGGAACCCTCGGCGTTCAGGGTGCCCTTGCCGCAGTCGGCGTCGCCACCGGAGGCGGCGGACAACGAGGACGCACCAGAGGAGGAGGCGCCGCTCGAGGAGCCGGAGGAGGTGTTGTTGTCGGAACCGCACGCGGTCAGCGCGAGAGCACCAGCCAGGGCGATCGTCGACAGACCGGCAAGACGCTGAGTCTTCACGTTAGAAGTACCTTCCACAGCAGGAGATGTTGATCGGGCGCAGGTGCGCCATCGATGCCAAGGTAGGGACGCAGGGTGGCCAGGTGGTCTGGCCCAGTTGAACGACGCGTGAACGCCGGACGTCTACCGCGCGGATCTCGTCGCACCCTTGCCGTGGATGCGCCCGAATGAGCTAAGCAGCCCTCTCGCGCTCGACACTCGCTGTGACCGAGATCATGCGATCGCGAGAGGGTCAGGGCAGGTGACGCTCGGCGGCGACGATCCTGGCGTCCTCACCCGTGCCGGTCACGTGGCAGACCACCAGCTCACCCTTGGCCATGCCGAGGTCCGCCGCCTCGAGCAGGGTGCTCACGACCGCCTCGCCCTCCGGCTGGTCGACCGAGCCGAGCACCGAGAGCTCCTCCAGCAGAAGCGGCAGGACCGGCCCGTGGGAGCACAGGGCGGCGGGCACGCCGCGCTGCAGCGCCTTGCGCAGGTGCTTGACCGCGCGGTCCGGGTCCTCGACGAAGGCCTCCTCGGTGAGCCCGTCCTTCGTCTTGAGCTCCAGCCCGGCCGAGGCGGCGTATGGCGCCAGCGTGTCCACGCACCGCGTCGAGGACGAGGTCACCAGGCGGCTCACGCCGAAGGCTCCGAGCATGGGCACGATCGCCTCGGCGCGGCGCTCGCCCCTGGCGTCGAGCGGTCGGAGGCGGTCGTCCTGGCGCCACTGGTTGCGGGGGCGGGCCTTGGCGTGGCGGACCAGGACCAGCGGCCAGGTCGTGAGGGCACCCTGGGCGGCATACCGCACCATGGCGCGGAGCTGCTCGCGGTCGCGGGCGTAGTCGAGCCGCGCCATCGCGTCCGAGACGGGCAGCCAGGCCACCTCGTCGATCTCGTTGAGCAGCTCGCCGGAGCCGCCGACGACCTCGGCGGCCCAGTAGCGCACCTGCTTGCGGGCCACCTCGCCCTTGCGGTCGACGAAGGAGTAGGACGACAGGGGGAGGGGCCGGCCGAGCCGCACCCGCAGGCCGGTCTCCTCCTCGACCTCGCGGACGGCGGCCGAGGGCCAGTCCTCGCCCGCGTCGAGCTTGCCCTTGGCCCACGCCCAGTCGTCGTAGGCAGGTCGGTGCACCATCGCCACCTCGAGGGTGCCGCGTCGTCGCCGCCAGGGGACGGCGCCGGCCGCGGCGATGAACGGCGCGTCGGCGCTCGCGGCCCCGGACGCGCGCCCTCCCGCACCCGCTCCCGGTGCCTGGACTGTCATCGCGCTCCTCGCTCGTGCTCGCTGGTGTGGTGCTGGCCCAGGTCAGACCCGGGTGCGCTTGCGCCGCTGCTTGAGGTGCATCTCGATGAGCGCCGCCTGGTGGTCGAGCAGGGGCTGACCGTCCTCGCCGCGGTGGTGGCGCACCCAGCGGTCGTCCTGCAGGGTCCAGCTCGAGGTCGTGTCGGCCATGCCCTGCGCCATGAGCTCCTCGAGCTGCTTGACGTGCTCGGGACGGGTGATGCGCATCAGCGACTCCACGCGGCGGTCGAGGTTGCGGTGCATCATGTCCGCGCTGCCGATGTAGACGGCCGGGTCACCGTCGTTGCCGAAGATGAAGATCCGCGAGTGCTCCAGGAACCGCCCGAGGATCGAGCGGACGCGGATGGTGTCCGACAGGCCGGGCACGCCGGGCCGCAGCGCGCAGATGCCGCGCACGAGGACGTCGACCTGCACGCCGGCCTGCGAGGCGCGGTAGAGCGCGTCGATGATCGCCTCGTCGACGATGGAGTTGGCCTTGAGGGCGACGCGGGCGGGTCTGCCGGCGCGGGCGAGCTCGGCCTCGTGCTCGATGAGCTCGATCAGCCCGGAGCGCAGCGACCGGGGAGCCACGAGCAGGCGCTTGAACTTGCTGCGCGGCGCCCAGCCCGAGAGCTGGTTGAACAGGCGCGTGAGGTCCTCGCCGACCTGCGGGTCGCAGGTGAGGACGCCGAGGTCCTCGTAGAGGCGGGCGGTCTTGGGGTTGTAGTTGCCCGTCCCCACGTGGCAGTAGCGGCGCAGGCCGTCCGGCTCCTGCCGCACGACCAGCGACAGCTTGGCGTGGGTCTTGAGCCCGACGATGCCGTAGACGACGTGGACGCCGTAGTGCTCGAGGCGGCGGGCCCAGGCGATGTTGTTGGACTCGTCGAAGCGCGCCTTGATCTCGACCACGGCGACGACCTGCTTGCCCGCCTCGGCGGCGGCGATGAGGGCGTCGATGATCGGGGAGTCGCCCGAGGTGCGATAGAGCGTCTGCTTGATCGCCAGCACCTTGGGGTCGGCCGCCGCCTGCTCGAGGAAGGCCTGCACCGAGGTGCTGAAGGAGTTGTAGGGGTGGTGCAGCATGATGTCCTTGCGCCGGATGGCACCGAACACGTCGCCGGCCTCGGAGCGCTCGCGAGGTGCCAGGTCCGGGTGGGTGCGCGCACGGAAGGCGGGGTAGTGCAGCGAGGTGCGCTGCAGGTCGGCCACCGTGTTGAGGCTGCGCAGGTCCAGCGGGTTGGGCAGGCGGTAGACCTCGTGCTGCTCGACGCCGAGCTCGCGGACCAGGAGCTCCAGGACGTGCGCGTCCATGCCCTCCTCGACCTCCAGGCGCACCGGGGGGCCGAAGCGGCGGCGGGTGAGCTCCTTCTCAAGGGCCTTGAGGAGGTTCTCGGCGTCGTCCTCCTCGACCTCCAGGTCCTCGTTGCGGGTGACGCGGAACAGGAAGTGCTCCTGCACCTGCATGCCGGGAAAGAGCAGGTCGAGGTGCGCCGCGATGATGTCCTCGAGAGGCACGAACCGCACGTGGTAGAGGTCGACCTCCCCGGACGCGGACACCTGCTGCAGGCGGGGGAGCAGGTCGGGAACCTTGATGCGGGCGAAGTGCTCGGCCTGCGTGCGGGGGTTGGTCAGCGTCACCGCGAGGTTGAGGGACAGCCCCGAGATGTAGGGGAAGGGGTGCGCCGGGTCCACGGCGAGCGGCGTGAGGACGGGGAAGATCTCGCTGCGGTAGACCGCGGAGAGGTGCGTCTGCTCGTCCTCGGTCAGCTCGTGCCAGCGCACGATGCGGATGCCGTTGCTCTCGAGCTCGGGCTCGACCTGGTCGCGCAGCAGGCCGTGCGCCCGCAGCATCAGCTCGTGGGCGACCCGGCTGATCTCGTCCTGCAGCTCGTCGGGCTCGAGGCCCGAGGCCGACCGGATCGCCAGCCCGGTCGCGATGCGCCGCTTGAGGCCCGCGACGCGCACCATGAAGAACTCGTCCAGGTTGCTGGCGAAGATCGCCAGGAAGCGGGCCCGCTCGAGCAGCGGCACGTCCGGGTCGGCGGCCAGCTGCAGCACGCGCTCGTTGAACTGCAGCCAGGACAGCTCGCGGTCCAGGAAGCGGTCGTCAGGGAGCTCGTCGGTGGGCTCCTGCGCGCCGGCGGCGACCCGCACGAACCGGCCGTCGGAGGACCGAGGTCGCGCCGGCGCCGTGCGGTTGGGGTCGTCGTCGGGGCCGACGACGGGGGATGGGGACGCCTGCGGCGCCTCGGCGGTGGTGGTCGAAGCGGTCGCGTCGTCAGCCTGCATGGCGTCATCGTTGCACTCCCCGCAGGGGCGGCGCGAGTACTGCACGTCCGTGGACACCGTCGTGAAGCCCTGACGGGTGTACGTCGCCATGGCCGGGGCGTTGTCCGCCTCGACGTACAGCACAACCCGCTCGAGCCCGCGGTCGCGCAGGTGGTCCAGACCCAGCCGGGTGACCAGGGCGCCGAGCCCGCGACCCTGGTATGCCGGGTCCACCCCCACGACGTAGACCTCCCCGGTGCCGGGGCCGGCGTCCTCGGGGTCGACCTTGGTCCAGTGGAAGGCCGCCAGCCTCGGCTCGGGCCTCGAGACGTCCTCCACCAGGATGAGGCCCTGCGGCTCGAACCATCGGCTCGTCATCCGCTCCCGCAGCCCGGTCAGGTCCAGCGACCCCTGCTCGGGGTGGTGGGCGAAGGCCGCCGCGTTGACGGCGAGCACGGCCTCCTCGTCCCCGGGGTGGAACGTGCGCACGGCGAACCCGTCGGGCACGACCACGGGGGACCGCTCGCTGTCGCGCGGCTCGAGCGGGCGCCCGAGCTTGCGCAGGTCTCGGACGGGGGCGAGGCCTCGCGAGCGCAGCAAGGCCCGCGCTGCCGGAAGGTCCCCGTGCGCCCAGACCGCGACCTCTCGCCCTGCGGGCAGGACGGCGTCCAGCAGCGCCCCGCCGATCCCGCGTCCTCGGGCGGCGGGCGCGACGACCAGCTCGATGGCGTGCGGCGGGCCCCCGGCATACCCGACGATCTCCCCGTGGACCGTCGCCAGGACGTGCTCGCCGGGTCGCGCCAGGTCGAGCCGGGCCTGCTCCGACAGCGGCCCGACGCCGTCCGCCTCCGTCGCCGCGGAGACGACGTCCGCCACGGCCTCGACCTCGGCGGGGGACAGCTCGCTGCGGGCTTCGACGCTCATGCAGCACATTGGACCACGGACCGGTGACATGCCGGCCGGACGACGGTAGAGGACCGCGGAGGACGGTCGGAGCCCTACCTCGTGGACGCCCCGGCGTCGGTCCTGCCGGCGCCCGCCGTGGAGTCGGGACCGGAGCCGGCCGGGTGCTCCTGGGCAGCGGCGACCGGGGGACGGACCTCGTCGAACCGGTAGCCGACGTTGCGGACCGTGCCGATGACCGCGTCGTGTTCGGGGCCGAGCTTGGCCCGCAGGCGGCGCACGTGGACGTCGACCGTCCGGGTGCCGCCGAAGTAGTCGTACCCCCACACCTCCTGCAGCAGCTGGGCCCGGGTGAACACCCGCCCCGGGTGCTGCGCGAGGTGCTTGAGGAGCTCGAACTCCTTGTAGGTCAGGTCGAGCACCCGCTCGCCGAGCCGGGCGGTGTAGGCGCCCTCGTCGATGGTCAGGGCGCCGGAGGTGATGGCGCGGTCCGTGGGCTCGGCGGTGTCCGTGCGTCGGCTGCTGACGAGCCGCAGGCGGGCCTCGAGCTCGGCCGGGCCGGTGGTGTCCAGCAGGATGTCGTCGAGGCCCCACTCGGCGTTGACGGCGACCAGGCCACCCTCGGTCAGCACGGCGAGCAGGGGCGCCTCGATGCCGGTGGCCCGCAGGACCCGGCACAGCGACTTGGCGACCGCGAGCTCGCGCCGGGCGTCGACCAGCACGGCGTCGGCGCGTGGTGCGTCGATGAGCGCCGCGGGCTCCGCGGGCAGCACCCGGACGTGGTGGGCCAGCAGGCCGAGCGCAGGCAGCACCTCCGCGCTCGCGGTGAGCGCGTTGGTGAGCAGGAGCAGCTGAGCCATCGCCGGTCAGCGTAGGCGCTGCGGCGTCGATCGCGGCGGATGCGACCATGGGGCGAGAACACGCCGACCTGGAGGGACTGCGATGGACCAGCTGACCGACCGCGCCACGACGACGCCGGGGCCCCAGGTGCGGCTGCGCTACTGGGCCGGCGCCCGGGCCGCGGCCGGGGTCGAGGAGGACCTGGTCCGTGCGTCGTCCGTGCGTGAGGCGCTGGACGCCGCGGCCCTCCTGCGGCCAGGGCTCGTTGCCGTGATCCCCGCCTGCAGCGTCCTCGTCGACGGCCGAGCAGTGCAGCGGGACGCGCCCCTGGCCGGGGCGACGCTCGTCGAGGTGCTTCCGCCCTTTGCGGGCGGCTGATGCGAGGATGCAGACGTGCCCGCACCTGAGCCCTCGACGCCCCGCCCTGCCGACGGCAGCGACGCGCAGCGTGTGACGGAGCCGCGCACCGAACCCCTGACGGTGGAGCCGCGGGGCCTGCGCGAGCACGCCGGCGCGGTCCGGCACGACCTGACGCAGCGCGCTCGCCGCCGCCTCGAGATCGTCCGCCCCACCACGGTCCGCCAGCTGCCACCGCGCACCCCCGTGACCCTGACGGTGGTCGCCTTCGCCACGCTGCTCGTGGTCGCGGTGGCGGCCCGGGGTGCGGCGACCGCCGTGACCGTGGCG
>NZ_DKGR01000045.1:0-211 GCF_002453335.1 Arsenicicoccus sp. UBA6765 | reverse complement strand
CCGCCGTGACCGTGGCGTCGGTGGCGCTGGCCTCGGGAGTCATCGCCCTCGGCTGGACCCGGCTCGTCGGGCTGCCCAGCCGCCGCGGCACGCTCGTCACGGTCAGCATCTCGGCGGCCCTGCTCCTGGCCTCCGTGGCGCTGCCGGACGACGGGGGCTCCCTGCGCTGGGTGCCCGCTGCGCTCGCCGTCGGGGTCGTCGTGTCCTTCCT
>NZ_DKGR01000050.1:0-5575 GCF_002453335.1 Arsenicicoccus sp. UBA6765 | reverse complement strand
GCGGGGCGCGTGGGCGGCGCTTTGTGAGCTCGGAGCTCAGTTTGAGCCGTTGGTCGAGCGGCCCACCTGTCAGCTGTAGTGGAAGCGAGCCTGCAGGACGACCAGGTCGTCACCGTCGACGAGATGCACGAGGCGGTGGCGTCACGCGCACTCTTCGGCCGACGGGACTGATCAGCCCAGCCCAGCTCGCGCCGGTCGCGTGTCACCTAACCGCGGTCGCCAGCAGGGCGTCGGTCGAGGGCTCCTGGGCTGCCACGAGGCCGGCATACCGGCCCTCGAGGGCGAGGAGCTAGTCGTGGGTGCCGACCTCGACCACGCGGCCGTGGTCGAGCACGACGATCTGGTCGGCGTCGCGCACCGTCGAGAGGCGGTGGGCGATCGTGATCGTGGTGCGGCCGCGGCTCAGGTGGCCCAGCGCCTCTTGGACGGCGCGCTCGGTGCGGTTGTCGAGGGCGCTGGTGGCCTCGTCCAGGACCAGGACGCGCGGGTCGCGAAGGATGGTGCGCGCCAGGGCGATCCGCTGCTTCTCGCCGCCGGAGAAGCGGTAGCCGCGGGCGCCGACCACGGTGTCGTAGCCGTCGGGGAGGGAGGCGATCAGGTCGTGGACCTGCGCCGCGCCGGCGGCCGCGACGACCTCCTCGTCGGTGGCGCCGGGGCGGGCATACCGGAGGTTGTCGGCGATGGACGCGTGCAGCAGGTAGGGGTCCTGGCTGACCGTGCCGACGATCCCGGTCACGGTGTCGAGACGGAGTTGGCGCAGGTCGACGCCGTCGATGGTCACGCGTCCCGCGTCGGGGTCGTGCAGGCGGCTGACCAGGGCCGCGAGCGTCGACTTGCCGGACCCCGTGGCGCCGACCAGGGCGACGGTGGAGCCGGCGGGGACGGTGAGGTCGACCTCGTGCAGGGCGTCCCGGTCGGCGCCGGGATAGCGCAGCGTCACTCCCTCGAAGCGCACCTCGCCGCGGACCTGCTCGGGGTCGAGGGGGACCGGGGGGTCGGTGATGGTCGCGGGGAGGTCGAGGTACTCGAAGATGCGGCTGAACAGCGCCTTGCTCGTCGTGAGCTGGATGCCGACGTTGAGCACCCCCATGAGGGGGCGGAAGAGCCCGGCCTGCAGCCCGGTGAACGCCACGAGCGTGCCGATCGACATGCCCTGCCCGGTCGCGGGCAGCCCGGCGGCGAGATAGATGAGCGCCGGGATGGCGGCGAAGATGATCGACATCGTCCCCATGCGCCACCGGCCAGCCATCTGGGACTGCAGCTCAAGCTCGGTCAGCGTCTCGGAGGACTGCGAGAACCGCTGCGACAGAGCGGGACCCGCGCCCATCGTCTTGGCGAGCACGACCCCGTTGATGGACAGGGACTCCTCGATCTGGGTCTGCATGTCCGCGAGCGTGCGCTGGGCGCGCGTCTGGACGCTGCGCCGCAGGTGGGCGACCCGGCGGCTCAGCCAGATGGCGGGCGGCAGGACGACCAGGCTGATCAGCGACAACCGCCAGGACAGGACCGCCATGGCCACGGCGGTGCCGATCGCGGTGGTGACGTTGCTCGCGATCGAGGTGGCCGAGTCGGTGACCACGCCCTGCATGCCGTTGATGTCGTTGGTCAGCCGGCTCTGCAGCTCGCCGCCGCGCGTGCGGGTGAAGAACCCGAGGGGCAGGCGCTGCAGGTGCGCGAACAAGTCGGTGCGCAGCGTGTGCATGACGCGCTGGCCGGTGCGGGTCGCGAGCCAGGTCTGCACGACGCCGAAGAGCTGGGTCACGACGGTGACGGCGAGGATGCCGCCGACGAGCGTGAGCAGGAGCGGGACGTCCTGGTGGGGGATGGCGTCGTCGATGAGGGCCTTGGTCAGGAACGGCGGGGCGAGGCCGATGATCGCGGTGAGGACGATGAGCCCGAGCACGACGGCCATGGGCAGCGCGTGCGGGGCGAAGAGTCGCGCGACGCGCGAGAGGGGGACGGGGTGCTCGTCGAGCTGGGCGAGGTCGGCCTTGCTGACGCGCAGGCCGGCGCGGTTGCCGCGGCCCGGAGCCGGGCCGCCGAGGTCGGGGGAGACTGTCGTGATGATCACGTCCTTCGTGAGGTGATATTGTGAGGTTACCTCACTATGAGGTGGCATGGCAAGATGGTCGTATGACGAACCGCCCCGATGCCGACCTGCCCTCGCTGCTCATGCAGGCCGGTCGCGAGATGCGCCGCCTCAAGGTCGCCGCGCTCGAGCCGTACGGCATCACCCCGCACCAGTCGCGGGCCCTCGGGACCGTGTCGCGGCTCGAGGGGGAGTGCGAGGTGCGGCCCTCCGTCATCGCCGAGCGGCTGGGCATCGCGCCGCGCTCGGCCACCGAGGTCATCGACGCCCTCGAGGGTGCGGGTCTGCTGCGACGAGCCCCGAGCCCCACCGACCGCCGGGCCACCGTGGTCGAGCTCACCGAGCAGGGCCGGGCCGTGCGAGCGCGCATCGAGGCCGACCGGGCGAGCCAGGTCGGGTCCTACGTCGGGTCCCTGTCCGTCGCCGACCAGGAGCAGCTGCGCACCCTCCTCGTGCGCCTGCTCGGCGCCTCGCCCGACGACACGCCCTGAGCTGGGGGCTCAGTAAGGGTCGTCTGGTGGCCGTTCGCGGGCTCGTGGGCGGCACACACTGAGCTGGGAGCTCAGTTCGGGTCGTCGTCCCGTCGCCCGTTGCCCGGACCCCGGATCGCGTCGGGCGCGGCATACGGCAGGGCTGTCGGACGTTGCAGTTATTGGCTCGCCGCCCAGGTGTGGCCCGTGCGACCCTTGAGGGGATATGACTTCTACTCCACACTTCGACCTCTTCCAGTCCCGCGCCGAGGCGCTCGCTGACGAGGACGCACCGTTCGACCGGTCCCAGCTCGACGACGAGAGCGACCACGGCTACGACGGCGACCAGCTCGACCGCGAGGAGCGCACCGCCCTGCGGCGCGTCGGTGGCCTCTCCACCGAGCTCGAGGACGTCACCGAGGTCGAGTACCGCCAGCTGCGCCTGGAACGCGTCGTCCTCGCCGGCGTCTGGACCGAGGGCACCGCGACCGACGCCGAGAACTCGATCCGCGAGCTCGCGGCGCTCGCCGAGACCGCCGGGTCAACCGTCCTGGACGGCGTGATCCAGCGTCGTCAGCGCCCCGACGCCGGCACCTTCCTCGGCAGCGGCAAGGCGGCCGAGCTGCACGACATCGTGGTCGCCGAGGGCGCCGACACCGTCATCTGCGACGGCGAGCTCACGCCCAGCCAGCGGCGCGCGCTCGAGGACATCGTCAAGGTCAAGGTCATCGACCGGACCGCGCTGATCCTCGACATCTTCGCCCAGCACGCCAAGTCCCGTGAGGGCAAGGCGCAGGTCGAGCTGGCCCAGCTGCAGTACCTCCTGCCGCGCCTGCGCGGCTGGGGCGAGTCGATGTCCCGTCAGGCCGGCGGCCAGGCCGCCGGCGGTGTCGGCATCGGCTCCCGCGGCCCCGGTGAGACCAAGATCGAGCTCGACCGGCGCCGCATCAACACCAAGATCGCGCAGCTCAAGCGCGAGATCCGCCGGATGAAGACCGGCCGCGACGCCAAGCGCTCCAGCCGCAAGGCCAACGAGATCCCCAGCGTGGCGATCGCCGGCTACACCAACGCCGGCAAGTCCTCGCTGCTCAACCGCCTCACCGGCGCGGGTGTGCTCGTGCAGAACCAGCTCTTCGCGACGCTGGACCCGACGGTGCGCCGCGCCGAGACCCCGGACGGGCGGCCCTACACCTTGGCCGACACCGTGGGCTTCGTGCGGGCGCTGCCCCACCAGCTGGTCGAGGCCTTCCGCTCTACGCTCGAGGAGGTCGGCGAGTCGGACCTGCTCCTGCACGTCGTCGACGGCTCGCACCCCGACCCCGAGGGGCAGATCAGCGCGGTGCGCGCGGTCATGGCCGAGGTGGGCGGTGACCGCCTCAAGGAGGTCACCGTCATCAACAAGGCCGACCTCGCCGACCCCGAGGTGCTGATGCGCCTGCGGGCCAACGAGAAGCACTCGATCGTCGTGTCGGCCCGCACGGGCGAGGGCGTCGACGAGCTGCGCCGGCTCATCGCCGAGGAGCTCCCGCAGCCCGAGATCCCGGTCGACGTGCTGCTGCCCTACGACCGCGGCGACCTGGTCAGCCGCCTCCACGCCGACGGCGAGGTCGTCACCGAGGAGCACACGCCCGAGGGCACGCTCGTCCACGCGATGGTGCATCCCCGGCTGGCCGGGGAGCTCACGCCGTATGCCGTGCAGGCCGCCGCCTCGCGCTGAGCCCGGCGTCAGGCCCAGCACGACCGAGGCCCCGGTCACCGTCCTGCGGTGACCGGGGCCTCGTCATACCTCCGAACCCCGGCACCCCCGACGCCCCCGGCACCCCCGGCACCCCGGCACCCCGGCACCCCGGCACCCCGGGCTCCCGTGGCCCGCCGGTTCGTCCTAGGCTCCGACCATCACGCCCCAACGTCGGAGGTCCTCCCCGTCATGTCGTCTGCTCGTCGCACCTCGATCATCAGCACCGTCGCCCTCGCGCTCGTCGGCCTGGCGCCACTGTCCCCGGCCACGGCCGCGGCCGGCGGTGACCACCCCGGCAAGGGGAGGGGCAAGGACAAGGCGCTCGACCTCACCGTCCTCGCCACCACCGACGTGCACGGCAACGTCATGGACTGGGACTACTTCAAGAACGCGCCGTATGCCGAGAGGTCGGGTGAGTCGGTCGGCCTCGCCCGGGTCGCCTCCGCCATCGACCAGGTCCGGGCGGCCAAGGGCGCCGAGAGCACGATCGTGGTCGACAACGGTGACGCTCTCCAGGGCACGCCGATGACCTATCTCTACGGCTCCAAGGACCCTGTCACCCGGTCCGGCCTCACCCACCCGATGGCCGCCGCCTACAACGCCATCGGCTACGACGCCCAGGTCGTCGGCAACCACGAGTTCAACTACGGGCTGGACCTGCTGCGCACCTACCGCTCGCAGCTGCGCTTCCCCCTCCTCGGCGCCAACGTGACGGACGAGCAGCCGGGCGTCCTCGGCCTCAAGCCCTACACCCTCGTCAACCGCCACTGTGAGTCGCATCGCTTGGTGGCGTGCTTCTGGTAGCGGTCAGTGGCCGATGAGGAGGGCTTCTCTGGCGGCGCCGACGAGCTCTGGGGTGAGGGTGTGGAGGTCGTTGATGGTCTGGATGCGTTCGATCTGGGTGGCCAGGCGGTCCAGGAGCCGGAAGTTGCCTGCGGTGATGCGAGCGATGGTGGCCAGGGCGGTGGCGTGCGCGATCGGGTCGTGGTCGGCGTGCTGGGCGGGTAGGCGCGTGGTGAGGACAGCGGTGAGCTCGTCGGGGCCGAGGGGTCTGTACTCGTGGGCGAAGCCGATGCGGCTGTAGAGCTGGGGATAGCGCGCGAGGCGCTTTTCGATGCCTGGCATGCCGATGAGGATGACGCCCATGTGGTGGCGGTCGTAGTAGTCGCGGACTTGCTCAAGACCGGTGCTCTTGAGCCTGTCGGCTTCGTCGATGATGAGCAGCTCGGTGCGCCCGGAGGAGCGTGAGGCGTCGTTGTGGTCTTGGCGTTCAGGTGG
>NZ_DKGR01000060.1:0-34673 GCF_002453335.1 Arsenicicoccus sp. UBA6765 | reverse complement strand
GGGATACACCGGGCAGCCCACCTTCGCGGCCCATCATCACTTCCTGCGCGGACACCGGTGCGATGGTCCCGTCGGTGGTCAGGGAGATGTCGGAGACGATGAGGCTGCGGTCCCGGCTGACCGGGACCTCGTCACCGGTGACGATGATGGCCCCGTACAGGCCCCCGAAGAGTTGGTCGGCCACCGTGCCGTGCCGGTGGGGGTGGTACCAGAACACCCCGGTGGGATGGTCCTCGGGCAGATCGATGCGGTAGTCGAAGCTCTCTCCGGGTGCGATGCTGATGAACGGGTTGTCCCCGTTGCCCTGCGGGGAGACCACCAGCCCGTGAGTGTGCAGGTTGGTCGCGGTGTCGAGCTCGTTGCGCAGGCGAACCTCGAGCCGGTCCCCGGGCCGCACCTGCCAGGTTTGCCCCGGGAGGGTGCCGTTGTAGGTCAGGACCTGTGCCCGCCGCCCGGCGACCTCGGTCACCCGAGCTTCGGCCACGAGGTCCACGCGGAGCACGCCGTCCTGGCTTCGCAGCACCTCGGGTTCCAGCAGCTCACCGCCCGGGACGGCTTCCACGCGGGCTCCCTCCGACGTCGGCGACCAGGTGGACGGGTTGGTCCAGGGCAGCCCGGTCCGGGACAGGCCCACCCCGCCGGCCGCGGCACCGAGCGCACCGAGAGCGCCGAGTTGGAGCGCCCGGCGACGCGTGATCGGTTCCACCCCTCAGCCCTCCCGGTCCCCGGCGAGGCGCCGGCGCCGCTCGTCGTACTCCGCGGCGTCGATCTCTCCCCGGGCGTACCGCTCATCAAGGGTTTCCCGGGCCGGGTTGCGGCCGGTCAGCCTTGGGTCACGCGGCCGGCCACGATCGCCCCCGGCCAGGAGACGCATCAGCACCACCACCAGCACGACGATGCCGATCACAAGCAGGGCGAGGAACAACCAGCCCCAGCCCATCCCCGACCCCATCTGGTTCCAACCCACAATCCACCTCCACGGTGAGTCGTAGCGGTCGACACAAGCGGTGCCGTTGTCGGCCGGCGTGACGTACAAGAACGTGACGTACAAGAAAGCGTGTGATCCATCTGGTGACGCCGGTCAGGTCGACGGCGACGTCTTGGTGGTGGCCTTCCAGCTCGCGACAGACGGGCGCGCCCCGCGCAGGGTCTGCCTCTGCACGTCCTGCATCAGCTCACGACCGTCAGTGCCGTGAGCCGGGATGCGTTCCACCTCGATCGCGTTGGTCAGCGCACCGCCCGCGGTGGCCGCGCCGGTGAGGACGAGCAGCTTGAGACGGGCCGAGCTGCGCTGCGCTGGCGCGCGGCGCTCCGGTCAGGCCAGTGAGAGGAAGAGTTTCTGCAGCTTCTGCACATCCAGGGTGTCTTGGCCGTCGGACTCGAGCAGGCACTGCTTCATGCCCGAGGCGATGATCGCGAACCCGGCGCGGTCGAGGGCCTTGGAGACGGCGGAGAGCTGGGTGACGACGTCCTCGCAGTCCCGGCCCTCCTCAATCATGCGCACGACGCCGGCGAGCTGGCCCTGGGCGCGCTTGAGCCGGTTGACGACCTTGCCCATCTCGCTGGGGTCGAGCTCCATGACCGTGCCTCCCTCGTGCTGGTTTAGCCAATTTACCCCGCCGGGTATCGAGCCAGGTCGTGCCCACGGTGTGGTTGTCGTCATGCCCGCTGGAGGGCGGACAGGGCCGTGCGCAGCCGGCCGGCAGCCTCGTCTGCCACGGCGCCGAGCTGGTCGTTGTGGGTGACCCCGGCCATGATCTGCGGGTCGAGGGCCTCGACGACGGTGCGGTGCGGGCCGGCGGAGCGCACGACGACGTTGCAGGGCAGGAGCAGTCCGATGGACTCCTCGGCCTGCAGGGCGCGGTGGGCCAGGGGTGGGTTGCAGGCGCCGAGGATGACCTGCGGGGGGATGTCGACGTCGAGCTTGTTCTTCAGTGTCGTGGCCATGTCGATCTCGGTCAGGATGCCGAAGCCCTGCCCGGCCAAAGCGTCGCGGACCGCGGTGACGGTCTGGTCGAACGGCTGGTCGACGGTGGTGGTGATGCTGTAGCTCATGGTTGCTCTCCGTTTCTCGGGTCGGACCTGACCGATGTCAGGCGGACTGCTTTTCCTGCTCCGCCAGCTGCGCGCGGACCTGGTCCATGTCCAGGTCGCGCACGGCCGCGATGACCTGTTCGAGCGCCGCCGGGGGCAGCGCACCCGGCTGGGCGAAGACGCCGATGCCGTCGCGGAAGGCCATCAACGTCGGGATGGAGGTGATGCCGGCCTGGGCGGAAAGGGACTGCTCGGCCTCGGTGCCGACCTTGGCGAACACGATGTCGTCGTGGGCCTGGGAGGCCCGCTCGTAGACGGGGGCGAACATCCGGCACGGGCCGCACCAGGACGCCCACCAGTCGACCAGGACGATGCCGTCCCGGTGGATGGTCTCCATGAAGGCGTGGGCGGTGAGGTTGCCGGTAGCCATGTGGCGAACTCCCTTGCGTAGGTCTCCGGAAGATACCCTCCGGGGTATGCAACACTCGTGGGACGCCGATATTCCGGTCCGGGTGCCCGCACCGGCGCGGGTCAGCTGGCGCAGCTGGCGTCGGTCTGGGTGAGGCGCTGGAGAAGCCCGAAACCCCACCGCGGCGAGGGCTGCGGCCGCCAGGACCGTCATCGCCGCCATGGCCGCGCACGGGGAGCACCCGAGGTCCGGTCGGCGGCCCTTCCCGGGGCCGGGCAGGTAGGTCGCCAGCGTCGCGGCCGCAGCGACCGCCACGAGGGCGACGAGCACGGTCCACAGCGCAGCGGCGGGGAAGCCGCCGCCCGCGGCGACCAGCACGGCGAAGAGCGCGGGTGTGAGCACCGCCGTGGCGGTGACGCGGCGGCGGGGCCAGCGCCCGCCGCCGAGCCGGCCTGCCGCGGCGGAACCGACAAGGACTCGCGACGCCGGTCCGGTGGCCCGCTCACCGGCTGCGGCCGGGGCCAGCAGGACGTCGAGACCGTCACGGCCGCCCTCGAGGTAGGCCCGCCAGGCCGCGCCGGTGGTCCCTGCGCCTGCCTGCCCGACCCAACGGGCGCGCACGACCCTGATCCGGTCGGCCGGGTCGGCTCCCGGCTCGGCCGCGGTGAGCGCGCGTCGGGCCGGGGCCAGGGCGGCGATGGCACCCTCGTGGTACTTCGCCACGGAGCACGCCGAGCCGTCGCGGGAGAGCGTGCACAGGGACTGGTTCCCGCCCGTCTCGGTCAGTCGGGTCATCGCCTCGCGCTGGAGCGCCTCCGCCCGGGCGGCGTGGGCGGGCCCGGTGTCGGCGGGCCCGGTGTCGGTCGTCGGTCTGCAGGGCGCGGTCACTGGCAGGTGCACCGCTGGGCCGGGTCGAGACCGGACAGGACGGCGTCGACGTGCATGCCGCAGCCGGTCCAGGTTGTCTTGCCGCAGGTGGTGCAACGTGCGGGACTGCACATGGGTCATCTCCGGGGGTGGTCGTGCGTGTCGGGGCTCGTCGGTCGGCGTGCTCAGCGGCGGACGGCGCCGCCGGCGCGCTGCCAGGCGCCCATGCCGCCGGCAACGCTGGCGGCCTCGAAGCCGAGGTCGCGCAGCCGCTTCGCGGCGGTGCGTGAGCGCATGCCGCTCGCGCACACGACCACGACGGGGCCGTCCTTGGGTAGGCGCTGCGGGGCCTTGTCGAGCTGGCCGAGGGGGAGGTGGACAGCCTGGGGGGCGTGCCCGGTGCGCCACTCGTGGTGCTCGCGCACGTCGAGCAGGGCCGCGCCGTCACGGACCAGCTCGACCGCGCGCGCCGCGCTGACCGTCGAGCCGAGCCGCCCGTCGTCCGCGCCGCGGCCGAACAAGGCGCGCAGCCGGGTCACAAGGGTGGTGGTGGTCATGGGTGAACTCCTCTCAACCGGCACTATACCCCCAGGGGTATGATGGTGTCATGTGGCGGCGCGGCGAGCCGCGGCCTCGAGGGTCGTTGCCGGGCGGGGAATGCGGTCGGCGGGTGGCGCGTTATAGACTCCCGAACCTATACCCCCAGGGGTATCTTCTCAGGAAGGAAAGACCATGACTGAGGTCTCCATCGACCAGTTCGCCGCCGCGAAGGCGGACGGCGCGTTCGTCATCGACGTGCGCGAGCCGTTCGAGTACGTGCAGGGTCACGTCCCCGGTGCCGAGCTGCTCCCGCTGGGCGAGGTCGCGGAGCGGACCGCCGCTCTACCGACGAACCAGCCCGTATACGTCATCTGCGCCAGCGGTAACCGCAGCCGGCGCGCCACCGACCACCTGCGCGGTGCGGGCTTCGAGGCCTACTCGGTCCGCGGCGGAACCCAGGACTGGATCAGCGCCGGCAACACCGTCGTGACCGGCCCGCACGCCGCGGCGTGACCGCCACCTCACCCCCCTGAAAGGACCACCTTGATGGCCACCACGATTATCTCGATCGAGACCCCGTCCCTCGGCGACCGCAGCTATCTCGTCCACGACGGCGAGGTCGCCTTCGTCGTCGACCCCCAGCGCGACATCGACCGCGTCCTGGACGCCGCCGAGAAGGCGGGCGTGCGGATCACGCACGTCTTCGAGACCCACATCCACAACGACTACGTCACCGGCGGCTACGCCCTCGCCCAGCAGACCGGCGCGCGCTACTACGTCAACGCCGAGGACGAGGTCTCCTTCGAGCGCACCCAGATCCGCGACGGCCAGGTCGTCGAGGTCAGTCCCGCCCTGCGGGTGCGCGCCATGCACACCCCGGGCCACACCTTCACGCACCTGTCCTACGTGCTCGAAGGCGCCGAGCCCGCGGTGTTCTCCGGCGGGTCGTTGCTGTTCGGCTCCACCGGTCGGCCCGACCTGCTCGGCGAGGCCCACACCCACGACCTCGCCCGCCACCAGTACAGCTCCGCCCGCAGGCTCGCGGCCGAGCTGAGCGAGGACACCAAGGTCATGCCCACCCACGGCTTCGGCTCCTTCTGCGCCGCCACCTCCGCCGGCGGGAACACCACCGCCTCCACGATCGGCCAGGAGCGGCTGATCAACCCGGTGCTGAGCCAGGACGAGGGGGACTACGTCGCCGACACCCTCGCCGGCCTCGACGACTACCCCGCCTACTACGTGCAAATGGGGCCGGCCAACGCCGTCGGCCCGAGCGCCTCGGACCTGTCCGAGCCCGAGCGGGCCGACAAGGACCAGCTCCGCCGCCGGCTCGCGGCCGGGGAGTGGCTGGTGGACCTGCGCACCCGCACCGCCTTCGCCGCCGGCCACGTGCCGGGCACGTTCAACTTCGGGCTGGACGGGCAGTTCGCCACCTATCTCGGCTGGCTGATCCCGTGGGGCACCCCGGTCACCCTGCTCGGGGAGTCCCGGGAGCAGGTCGCCGAGGCCCAGCGCGAGCTGACCCGGATCGGGATCGACCGCCCCGCCGCGGCCGCGACCGGCCGCCCGCAGGAGTGGACCGACGCCCCGCTCGCCACCTTGCCGTCCGCGAGCTTCGCCGACCTCGCCCAGGTCCGCCACCACCGGCCCGTCACCGTCCTGGACGTGCGCCGGGGCAGCGAGTGGCGCGAGGCCCACATCGACGGCGCCGTGCACATCCCGATCCACGACATCGTCAAGCGCATGGACGAGGTGCCCGAGGGTGAGGTCTGGGTGCACTGCGCGTCCGGCTACCGCGCCTCCATCGCAGCCTCGCTGGTCGCGGCCACCGGCCGCCGCGTGGTCGTGGTCGACGACAGCTTCGACCGCTCCGCCCGGACCGCCGGCCTGCCCATCGTCACCGAGGCGACCCCGGCCTCCGCCTGACCGTGAGTGGGCTGCGGCCCCGCTTGTCACGGCAACCACCCCGGCACGCTCCGCGGTGCACGCACCACCGGGCGGGCACCTGGTGGGTCGGCCCTCGAACCTCGGGAAGGACCCCCGGTCCGTGCTTGCCCTGACCCTGCCGATCGGCCTCGTCGTCGGCATCACCCTCGGCGCCCTCGGCGGCGGGGGATCCATCCTGACCGTCCCGGCCCTGGTCTACCTCCTCGGGCTCGACCCCCGGTCTGCGACGACCGGCTCGCTCGTCATCGTCGGCGTCACGACGCTGATCGGGATGCTCCCGCACCTGCGCGCCCGCCGGGTGCGCCTGGGGCAGGGCGTCGTCTTCGGCCTCCTCGGCCTGGGCGGGGCCTTCGTCGGCTCACTGCTGTCGACGGCGGTGCCCCAGAACGTCCTGCTCGCCGCCTTCGCGGGCCTCATGCTCGTCGTCGCCGCGGTGATGACCCGGCGCCGGTGGGCCGCCGCCCGCAACCAGGCCGCCGGCCACGGCCAGGTCGAGGCCCGGACCACCCCGGTGGTCTCCCTGCGCCCGTTCCGCTGCGACTGCCACGCCCTCGGCGTCCTGCTCCTGACGGCCACCGCCGTCGGGCTGCTGACCGGATTCTTCGGCGTGGGCGGCGGCTTCGCCGTCGTGCCCGCCCTCGTGCTGGCCATGCGGCTGCCCATGCCCGTGGCCGTCGGCACCTCCCTGGTGGTCATCACCATCAACAGCGCCAGTTCGCTGCTCTCCCGCCTCGGCCAGGACGTCACCCTCGACTGGGCCCTCATCGGCTCGTTCACCGCCGCGTCGGTGATCGGCAGCTTGATCGGCGCCCGGATCACCGCGAAGGTGAGCCCGGCTCGGCTCAACCTCGCCTTCACCGTGTTGCTGGTGGTCGTGGCGCTCTACACCGCGGCCCGCAGCATCCCGCAGTTCCTCTGACCCCGCTCCGGCCCCGAGGACCGTCACATGTCACAGATCGCGTCCGTCATCTCCCGCACGTCCCGGCCACGCCGGTGGGGCGATGCCGAGCAGCGCTCGATCGCCGGCATGGCAGCGGTGGTGCTGCTGCTCAACCTCGTCGGCTGGGGGGTTCTGCTCCTCGCCGTTGCTCCGCAGCGGCTGACCGTCGGCAGCGCCGGTGTGTTCGGCATCGGGCTGGGCGTGACCGCGTTCCTGCTCGGTGTGCGGCACGCCTTCGACGCCGACCACATCGCCGCCATCGACAACACCACCCGCAAGCTCATCGGCGAGAACCGGCCGGCGCTGAGCGTCGGGTTCTGGTTCTCCCTCGGCCACTCCAGCGTCGTCTTCGGCCTGGCCCTGCTGCTCGCCCTGGGCCTGCGGGCCGTCGCCGGCCCGGTCACGGACTCCGGCTCGGCACTGCAGCAGACTCTCGGTACGGTCGGCTCGATCGCCGCCGGCACCTTCCTCATCCTCATCGGCCTTCTCAACCTCGGCTCCGTGAGGGGCATCGTGCGGGTGTTTCGCGAGATGCGCGGCGCCCCGCTCAACGACGCCGAGCTAGAACGGCACCTGAACAACCGCGGCCTGCTCGCCCGCCTGCTGGGCCGGTTCACGCGCCGCGTGACCAGGCCCTGGCACATGTACCCCGTGGGGCTGCTCATGGGCCTCGGGTTCGACACCGCCACCCAGGTCGCCCTGCTCGTCCTCGCCGGCGGTACCGTCGCCCTGACCCTGCCCTGGTACGCCATCCTCGTCCTGCCGGTGCTCTTCGCCGCCGGGATGAGCCTGTTCGACGCCGCCGACGGCGTCCTCATGGCACGCGCCTACCGGTGGGCCTTCCTGGCCCCGGTGCGGAAGGTCTACTACAACCTCACCGTCACGGTCCTGTCGGTCATCGCCGCCCTGGGCATCGGCGCCACCGTGCTGCTCCAGCTCCTCGCCGAGCACCTCCAACCCACCGGCGGGCTGCTCGGCTGGGTTGCCGGGCTCGACATGGGCAACGTCGGCTACGCCCTCGTCGCCCTGTTCGTCGGCGCGTGGCTGATCAGTCTCGTCGTCTGGCGCCTGGGCCGGGTCGAGCAGCGCTGGCAGGGGGCCAACATTGGGCCAATCGCCCGGTCGACGCGGTCTCCTTGATGTGGTCTTGATGTTCGGCGAACGGTCCCTTCATCTGCGTGCGCGACCGTTGCTCCCAAGTTGGAAAGCACTCACGGAAGGACACGAAGATGATGGGTTGGGGATGGGGAATGGGCGCCGGCGGCTGGATCGCCATGGTGATCTTCTGGGTAGCGGTACTCGCGCTGATCATCTGGGCGGTCATGCGGGTGTTCCCGGCCGGTGGTGGCCGGGGCTCCGCGCCGCGGGCCGAGACCCCGCAGGAGATCCTGGACCGGCGGTTCGCCTCCGGTGAGATCGACTCCGAGACCTACCGCGCCATGCGCGCCGCGCTGGACTCCGGCCGGGTGGATCGGGAACTGTCATGAGGCGTGCGATCTCACGGTTCCTGGTGCCCGCCGTGGCCGTGGTCGGTGCCCTTGGCTCGGGCGCCTGGCTGGTAACCCAGGAGATCCCGGCCTGGGCGTCGCCGATCCCATGGGCGACGCTCAACGCTCAGAACGGTCCGGACCGGATTGGCTCGGGCCCGGGGATGATGGGCGCCGTGGGCACGGGAATGACGGACGGCACCGGGATGGGCGGCAACGGCACCGGGATGATGGGCAGCGCCGGCACGGGAATGATGGGCAGCGCCGGCACGGGAATGATGGGCTGGGTCGGCGGCAACGCCGGCCCGGTGGCTGACCTGGATGGCGCCCGTGAACAGGCCGCCGGCTTCGCCCGGTTCCTGGGCGGTGATCTCCGTGTCGGTGAGGTGATGCGGTTCTCGAACCACTACTACGCCCAGATCCTGAACCCCGAGGGGTCGAGGGTCACCGAGGTGTTGGTGGATCCCGGCACCGGCCGCGTCCAGGTGGAGTTCGGCCCGGCCATGATGTGGAACTCCCGCTACGGGATGGCCGCCGCCGCTTCCGGCACGCCGGAGGTGGCCCCCGAGGAGGCCCGTGCCGCGGCGGAGCGCGCGCGGGGAGGGGACGGGACCACTGTCGGGCCTGCGGAGGAGTTCCCGGGCTACTACACCCTCCACACGCTCCAGGACGGCGAGATCGAGGGCATGGTGTCGGTCAACGCGGCCACCGGCGCGGTGTGGTCCCACGGCTGGCACGGCAGCTTCGTTGAGATGTCGGAGGACGGGTGAGTCTCGGTTCGGGCACGGCACAGCCCGTGGCTCGTGGCGGCACGCCGCCGCGGCCGCGGGTCCTCGTCGTGGAGGACGAGCCCGCCATCGCGCGGGTGGTCGCCGGCTACCTCGAACGGGAGGGTTTCGAGGTAGCCGTCGCCGGCGAGGGGCACGCCGCGCTGGACCTCGCGCGGGACCGGGAGCCCGACGTCGTCGTGCTGGATCTGATGCTCCCGGGCATCGACGGACTAGAGGTGTGTCGGCGGCTGCGGACGTTCTCCGACGCCTACGTCATCATGCTGACCGCCCGCACCGAGGAGCTCGACCGGGTGATCGGGCTCTCCACGGGGGCGGACGACTACGTCACAAAGCCGTTCTCGGCGCCGGAGCTGGTGGCGCGGGTGCGTGCGATGCTCCGGCGCCCACGCGCCGGCACGGCCAGGGATGAGCCGGTGCGCCGGGTCGGGGACCTCACCATCGACCCGGTGACCCGTGAGGCCCTCCGCGGCGGTCAGCGCCTGGAGCTGACGCGTACCGAATTCGACCTGCTCGACGTCCTGACCGAGCGTCCCGGGCACGTGCTCAGCCGGGATCAGATCTTCGAACAGGTCTGGGGCGGGCAGTGGTTCGGCGACCGCCACGTCGTGGACGTCCACGTGGCGAACTTGCGGCGCAAGCTCGGCGACGACGCCCAGTCTCCCCGCTACATCCGCACCGTACGCGGCTTCGGCTACGGCATGGGAGCCGGCACATGACCCGCCGGCCCGTGGGCCTCGGGCCGCGCCTCTTCCTGGCCCAGGGCCTCGTCGTCGTGGCAGGTGCGCTGACCCTCCTGGGCGTCACCCTGATGCTCGCCCCCGGGCTGTTCGAGGACCACCTGAGCCAGATGCCCGAGCCGGTGGGCGCCGCCTCTGAGCGGCACATCATCGCGGCCTTCCTCGGGGCCACGGGGACCTCCCTCGCCGTGGCCGTGCTCGCTTCCCTGGTCACTGTGCTGGCCGTGAGCTGGTTCGTGACACGGCGGGTCGTCCGACCGATCCAGGCCATGGCCGGCGCGGCAGACCGCATCGCCGGCGGAGACTACACCGCCCGGGTGAGCGTCAGGGGCACCGGCCCGGAGCTGGAGGCCCTGGGCAAGGCGCTGGACCGGACGGCGCACGACCTCGCCGTCACCGAGCGCACTCGCGCTGAGATGCTCCGCGACGTCGCACACGAACTACGCACACCGCTGACGGCGTTGCGCGGATACATCGACGCACTCTCCGACGGCGTGCTGCAGCTCGACGCCGACGCGGTCCGCACCCTGCACGCTGAGCTGGCGCGCGTCGAACGGCTCGTGGACGACCTCGCCACCGTCTCCCGAGCCGAGGAACGCCGGCTCGACCTGCACCTGCGAGCCATGGCCCCCGCGCAGCTGGTGGATGCCGCCGTGGAGGCTGCCCGGGCGGCGTACGCCAGGGCCGGGGTGCGCCTGCGGACCGACGTGACCGCGGGCCTGCCTGACGTGCGCGTGGACCAGGACCGGATCCAGGAGGTGTTCACCAACCTGCTCGACAACGCCCTCCGGCACACCGCCGCACCTGGCGCCGTGACGCTCACCGGCCGCCGCAGCGGCGCTGGCGCTGTCGAACTCGCGGTGGCGGACACCGGCGACGGCCTGGCCCCCGAGCACCTCCGACGCGTCTTCGAGCGCTTCTACCGCGCCGACCCCGGCCGCTCCCGCCAGCACGGCGGCAGCGGCATCGGCCTGACCATCGCCCGAGCCCTAACCGAGGCCCACGGCGGACACATCAGGGCCACCAGCGACGGCCCCGGTCAGGGAGCCACCTTCACCGTCACTCTCCCGACGACACCGCCCACTGTGCCACCGCCTTGAGATCCCCAGGCAGCCTCAGAACGCAGTTCTTCGCCGAGGTTGGCGGACCGACACCGTCCCTCGGCGGAGATCGCGATCCGGGCGGGAATCGTTGATGACTCGCGGCGGAGTGCGGCGGCCGTCGCGGGTGGCTTGGCGAAGAACGCGTGGAGGCTCCAGGCGCGCGCCCGCACTATCGCGTCGTACCGTTAACGAAGGATTTCGTTACAAGACAGGGCGGTCGTCGTACACCGGAGCAGGACCGCCGGTTCCTTGTAGCGGAAGTCAGTACCGGAATCTATGGCGCGATACTTCCCGGCGATGTTGACTTTCGGTACGGTCAGGGAGTGGGGCATCTCCTCGGGTACGCGCGCGTGTCGACCACCGACCAGGACGCGTCCCTCCAGGTCGACGCGCTCACCGCTGCCGGCTGCTACCGCGTGTTCGTCGACACCGTCTCCGGGTCGCTCGAGCACCGGCCCGAGCTCGACAAGGTGCTCGACCAGCTCCGGCCGGGCGACACGCTCGTCGTGTGGCGCCTCGACCGGCTCGGCCGCTCGATCCGCCACCTCATCGACCAGCTGCGGGCCCTTGACGAGCGTGAGGTGGGGTTCCGCGCCCTGCAGGAGACCATCGACACGACCTCACCCGGTGGCCGGCTGGTCTTCCACGTCTTCGCGGCCCTGGCCGAGTTCGAGCGCGACCTTATCCGCGAACGCACCAACGCCGGCCTTGCGGCCGCACGCGCGCGGGGCCGCGTCGGTGGCCGCCCCTCGGCCCTGTCCGGCGATCAGGTCAGGGCCGCTCGGCGGATGTACGAGCAGGAGGAGATGACGGTCGCCCAGATCGGCGCTGTCCTGGGCGTCAGCCGCACCACGATCTACCGGGCGCTGAACCGGCAGACCGCCGCAGCCCCACCACCATTCCCGCCGCGCCGGTCCAGAAGCACCGTGTAGGCCGTCGTGGACGCGGCCGGGCGCTGGCAGATCCTCAGGCTCCACGTCGAGGACAAGATCCCGCTCGCCGCCCTCGCCCGCGACCACAGCGTCGGGCTGCGCACCCTGGAGCGCTGGCACGCCCGCTACCGCACGGCCGGCCTCGCTGGCCTGGGCTCAGCGCCGCGTGCCGACGCCGGCATCCATCGCCTGCCCGCCGACCTCGTGTCCCTGATCGAGGGCCTCGCGCTGACCAGGCCACGACCACCGATCACCACGATCCACCGCACCGTCGCCAGAATCTGCGCCACGGAGAAGTGGCCGGCCCCCTCCTACGGGGTGGTCTGGTCGATCATCCGCGCCCTGGACCCGGCCATGGTCACCCTCGCCCTCGAGGGCGCCACGGCCTATCGGGACAAGTACGAGCTCGCCCTGCGCCGTCAGGCGGACCGACCCAACGCGATGTGGCAGGCAGACCACACGATGCTCGACATCCTCGTGGTCGGCACCGACAACAAGCCTGCCCGGCCCTGGCTGACTGCCATCATCGACGACTGCTCCCGCGCCATCTGCGGCTACACCGTCTTCCTCGGGGCACCGTCGGCGATGAACACCGCACTCGCGCTGCGGCAGGCGATCTGGCACAAGGCCGACCCCGCCTGGCCGATGTGCGGGATCCCCGACGTGCTCCACGTCGATCACGGCTCGGACTTCACCAGCCACCAGCTCACCACAACGGCCGTGGACCTCCACCTCCGCCTCGTCTACTCCGCCGTCGCCCGCCCGCAGGGCCGCGGGAAGATCGAACGGTTTTTCGGCACCGTCAACACCGAACTCCTCACCTCCCTGCCCGGACACCTCACCCCCAGGCAGCCGTGGCCGGCGCCGTCACTGTCCCTGGCCGAGCTCGACACCGCGCTCGAGGCGTTCGTCGCCGACTACAACCACCGCAGTCACAGCGAGACCGGGTCGTCGCCGAGGGCGGCGTGGATCGCCGAGGGCTGGCTCCCGCGCATGCCGCAGACGCTCGAAGATCTCGACGGCCTTCTGCTCACCGTCCCCCGGAGCAGGGTCGTGCGTCGCGACGGTATCCACTTCCAGGGTCTGCGCTACATCTCTTCGACCCTGGCCGGCTACGTCGGCCGGTCGGTCGTAATCCGCTACGACCCCAGGGACATCACCGAGATCCGCGTCTTCGACCACGACGACTTCGTCTGCAAGGCCGTCAACCAGGACCACCACGACCAGAAGGTCAGCCTCAAGGAGATCCAAGCCGCCCGCAACGCCCGTCGCCGCGCCCTGCGCCAGGGCATCAACGAGCGCATCGCCGTGGTCGCCGACCGCACCGCCCCGGCACCGCGAGCGGTCAAGCCTCCGGCGCCGGTGGCCGGGAACCTCAAGCTCTACAAGGAGGACCTCACGTGAGCGAACGATTCATTGTCACCAAAGAGCACCGGCGCTTCACCGAGTTCGCCGACTCCGTACGGCGAGGCCAGACCATCGGCCTGTGCTTCGGCGCCGCCGGCGTAGGCAAGACCCTGTCCGCCCGCCGGTACGCCCACTGGAACAAGGCCCACGACCTGCTCGTCAACTGGGGACCACGCTCGGACAGCGATGCCAAGGTCTACGCCGCCCTCGCCAAGAGCCGCACCGTCCTGTACACCCCGGGCGTGCTCACCACCCCGCGCCTGCTCCGCGACGAGCTCGACGAGGCAATCACCCGGACCAACATCTGCATCCAGCAGCACGTCGGCGCCCCTGGGAAGGACCCGGTAGATACTTGGTACTTCCGGACCAGCAAGAACTACGTCCAGCTCATCATCGTCGACGAGTCCGAACGCCTCAGCCCCACCGCGCTCGAGCTGCTGCGCGACCGCTACGACCGCGACAACATCGCCCTCATCCTCATCGGCATGCCCGGCCTGGAGAAGCAGTTCAGCCACTACCCCCAGTTCTACAGCCGCGTCGGATTCGCCCACCAGTACCGCCCGCTCGGCAACGACGAGCTGCTCTTCGTCCTTCAACGTCACTGGCGCCTCCTCGGCAGGACGCTGGACCCCGAGGACTTCACCGACGCCCAAGCGATAGCCGCAATAGCACGCATCACCCGAGGGAACTTCCGGCTCCTCGAACGACTCTTCCCCCAGATTCAACGCGTCCTGAAGATCAACGAGCTCGACACCATCACCAACGACGTCGTCGAAGCCGCACAAAGCACCCTCGTCATCGGCGTCACCTGACCGCACCGCCATCAATCACAAAGACAACACCGCCATTTACCGCCGAAAGCCACAGATCGGCTCCCACCGGAGTGCTAGAGCCCGAAGGCGCCGCCCTCGACGAGGATGACGATGCCCAGGCCGATGAGGACCAGGGGGAACAGGACGTGCTCCCAGCGCTCGAGGACCTCGGCGATGGGTCGTCGGGTGGCTACGTAGCGGGCGGCGAGGACGAGCACGGCGACCAGGGCGAGGAACACGACGGCGTAGGCGGCGGTCGCGGCGGGGCCGACGGTGAGGAAGACGGGGACGTAGACGCCGATGTTGTCTCCGCCGTTGGCGAAGGTGACGGCGGCGACGGTCCAGACGGCTACGGCCTTGCCGGGATCGTCGTCATCGTCGTCGTCGCGGTTGCGCCATGCCTGCCAGGCGGCGTAGAGGCCGAGGAGCAGGGGGATGAGGCCGAAGTAGGGGATGGCACCTTCGGGCAGGAAGGCGTTGGCGCCGAGTGCGACGAGGACGGAGGCGACGAGGATGGCGCCGAAGCCGATGTACTGCCCGGCGGTGATCTTCGCGGTGGTGCCTGGAGCGCCGGCGCCGCGGGCGAAGAACAGTGACAAGACGATGATGTCGTCGATGTTGGTCACGAGGAACAGTCCGAGGGCTTGCAGGGCGGCGACTGCCAGGTCCATGGAAGGGCCTTTCGGTAGGGGTGGTGACGCAGCGGGGACGGCGAGTTACGCGCGGCGGGCCGGGCGCAGGCTCCGATCGTGGGGAGGAACCGGCCCACGCGGGCGGCGTAGTTGGCATAGGTCTGCCCGTGCGTGGCGAGCAGGTGTGGTTCCTCGACTCCGCGGACCTGCATTTGGATGCCTGCATAGACCACGACTAGACCGGTCAAGGCCACGAGGTTCGGGGTGGTGAAGGAGAGCCCGGTGAAGGTGATGAGCGCTGCGGTGAAGATGGGGTTGCGCACGAACGCGAAGGGCCCGGAGGTCACGAGGTTGCGTTCGGTCGGGTCGACACCGATGCGCCAAGCGGTACCCATGGCGAGTTGCGCCGCGTAGGTGCACACGACGCCTGCCGCGGCCACCACGACTGCCGGAGTGCGCAGGGCCGGCGAGGCTCAGCGGTGCCACTTGGTCGAGGCCGAGGATGTCTGTGACGGGTCCCGCGACGCCGACCGCGACTGAACCCGCACCGCTGATGCGATTGGCCCACCGCTGCCGGGTGCCCCGCGGGGCGGCCGCGAGGCGGAACCCGCTGTCGCCTGCGCGCCGCCGCTGGACGGTCATGCGACCAACCCCGGCGAGCAAGCCCACACGACGAACAGGGCCAGGCCGAGGGTCGCGTGACCGCTCACAGCGGCCCCTGGCTCGTGGTCGCAGGCTTGACCGCGACGCCGATGACGAAGTCACCGAAGAACCGGGTGACCGCCGGCCTGGGCAGCGCGAACCCGTGCCGCTCGAGCTCGTCGACGAAGTCCTCGGCGCTGAACCGGTCGTGCTCGGGGTGCTCGAGGAAGGTGCGGTAGGACCAGCGCTCCAGTGCGTGGCGGGTCACCTCCTCGAACACGAACTGGCCGCCCGGCCGGAGTACCCGCGCGGTCTCGGCGACGGCGTCGCGCCAAGCGGGCACGTGGTGGATGACGCCGAAGTCGACGACCGCGTCGATGCTGGCGTCCTCGAGCGGGAGATTGCACGCGTCGCCGTTCTGGACCTCAACCCGGGCCCCGTGCCCGGCCAGGCGACGCCGTGCGCGCTGGACCATCGCTGGGTCCAGGTCCAGGGCGGTCACGTGGGCCACGCCCATCCGCTGGAGCAGCAGCTCGGTCCCAACACCCCGACCGCAGCCGATCTCGACCACGTCGGACCCACCGAGTTGAGCGCCGAGCCGCTGCAGGAGAGGGAGCTCGTAGGCTCGCTGCAACCAGGCCCGGGCCGGGTTGTTCATCAGCATCGTCTCGGCCCGGTTCATCAGCACGGCGCCGCTCCTCTCCGCCTCGTAAGCATCAGCACCAGGATGTATCATCAGCCCATGCAGATGATCACCGCAAGTGCTGATGTCGCGGGCCGTGCGGCCTTGGCTCCTGCCGTCGCGCTGTTCCGAAGCCTGAGTGACCCCACCCGGCTGGCGCTGGTGCGCCGGCTGGCTCTGGGCGAGGCACGGGTGGTGGACCTGTGCAACGCGCTCGGGCTGGGGCAGTCGACGGTCTCCAACCACCTGGCCTGCTTGCGGGACTGCGGGCTGGTCGACTTCCGCCCGCAGGGCCGCGCGTCGGTGTACCACCTGACCCGCCCGGAGCTGATGGACCTGCTGGCCGCAGCGGAGGGCCTGCTGGGCGCGACCGGGACCGCCGTCGCGCTGTGCCCGGCCTACGCGGACCCGGCAGCTGACGACCACGACACGACCCCGACAACGAAGGAGACGGCACGATGAGCGACGCCTGCGGCTGCGGCGACGACGAGACCACCCCGGCCGGCAAGGACGCCGAGGAGCACGAGGCCGAGCGGCTGTGGGAGGTCAGCGAGCTGCGCTTCGCCGCGGTCGCCGGCGTCCTGCTCCTGGCAGGCCTGGTCGCGGGGTCCGTGGAGCAGTCCACGGTCGCGTTGGTCCTGAACTGGGTCGCCCTGCTGGTCGGCGCGTGGACGTTCGTGCCGAGCACGCTGCGGCGGCTGGTGAAGGGCAAGATCGGCGTCGGGACACTGATGACCATCGCCGCGATCGGCGCGGTCCTGCTGGGTGAGGTCGCCGAGGCGGCCGCGCTGGCGTTCTTGTTCTCGATCAGCGAGGGCCTGGAGGAGTACTCCCTGGCCCGCACCCGGCGTGGGCTTCGGGCGCTGCTGAGCCTGGTCCCGGCTCAGGCCACCGTGCTGCGCGATGGCTCGGAGACCACCGTGTCTCCCGGCGACCTCCGGGTCGGGGACCTGATGCTGGTCAAGCCCGGCGAGCGGGTCGCCACCGACGGACTGATCCGCACCGGCCGGACCGCGCTGGACGTCTCGGCCATCACCGGTGAGTCCGTGCCGGTCGAGGCCGGACCGGGGCAGGCGGTGTACGCCGGGTCGATCAACGGCTCCGGTGCTCTGGAGGTCGAGGTCACGACCACGGCGGAGGACAACTCCCTGGCGCGGATCGTGCGGATCGTCGAGGCCGAGCAGTCCCGCAAGGGCCAGGCCCAGCGCCTGGCGGACCGCATCGCCAAGCCGCTGGTGCCCGGCGTGATGATCGCCGCCGCTCTCATCGCCGTCGTCGGGAGCCTCCTGGGAGACCCCGGCACGTGGATCGAGCGGGCGCTGGTCGTCCTGGTGGCGGCCTCACCGTGCGCTCTGGCGATCTCCGTGCCGGTGTCCGTGGTCGCCGCGGTCGGCGCGGCGTCCAAGCAGGGTGTGCTGATCAAGGGTGGTGCGGCGGTGGAGGCCCTGGGCGCGATCCGCGGGGTCGCTTTGGACAAGACCGGGACCTTGACTCGCAACGCTCCCGCGGTCGTGGCCGTCGTCGCTGCCCCAGGCCGGACCGAGGACCGTGTCCTGGAGGTCGCGGCCGCGCTCGAGGCCCGCAGCGAGCACCCCCTGGCCCGCGCGATCCTGGCCGCTGTGCCGGCGGTCACGCCAGCGACCGGCGTGGAGGCCGTGCCCGGCGCCGGCCTCACCGGGACGTTCGATGGTCGGCCGGTCCGGCTCGGGCGACCCGGCTGGGTGCAGTCTGGGGCGCTGGCCGGCGAGGCGGAGCGGATGCAGCAGGCCGGTGCCACCGCGGTCCTGATCGAGGAGGACGGGCAGCTGCTGGGTGCGGTTGCGGTGCGCGACGAGTTGCGCCCTGAGGCCGCGCAGGTCGTGGCGCAGCTGCGCCGCGACGGGTACCACGTGGCCATGCTCACCGGCGACAACACCCTGACCGCCAATGCGCTGGCCCGCGAAGTCGGCATCGACACCGTGCACGCCGACCTGCGCCCGGAGGACAAGGCCGCACTGGTCGCCCAGCTGCGGACCCAGCGCCGCACCGCCATGGTCGGCGACGGCGTCAACGACGCCCCGGCCCTGGCGACCGCGGACCTGGGGATCGCGATGGGCGCGATGGGTTCCGACGTGGCGATCGAGACTGCCGACGTCGCCCTGATGGGCGAGGACCTGCGTCACCTGCCCCAGGCCTTCACCCACGCCCGCAGGGCGCGCCGGATCATGCTCCAGAACGTGGGCCTGTCTCTGGCGATCATCGTCGTGCTGATGCCGCTGGCGTTGTTCGGTGTCCTCGGGCTGGCTGCCGTGGTCCTGATCCACGAGGTCGCCGAGGTCGTCGTGATCGCCAACGGTGTCCGCGCCGGCCGCACCCGCCCGCTGCCGCAGGACACCGCGACGGGAACCCCCATGGCCTTCGAGCGCCCAGCACTGGCCACGCGATGACCGTGTCCAGCCAGGCCACGGCGAAGACCAGTGTGACGAGCCCCGCGCGGCGGCGCCTAGCGGCGGGTCTGGGTGCCGTACTGGTCGCCGCAGTCGACCTCGGCGCGAAGGCCTGGGCAGTGAGTGCGCTGCAGGAACGGGTCACCCCAATGGGCCCAGTCGACCTGCGGCTGGCCTACAACCCAGGAGTGGCCTTCTCCGTCGGGGCCAGCGCACCGACATGGCTGGTACTGACCGTCACCGCGCTCATCACCGGCGGGGTTGGCGTGGTCGCCTGGCGCGCCGCCGCGGGTCCCCGTGGCCGGTTAGCCGCGCTGACCTTGGTGCTGGGTGGTGCGATCGCGAACGTCGTGGACCGGGCCGGGGACGGGGTCGTCACCGACTACCTGCACAGCGGCTGGTTCCCGACCTTCAACCTCGCAGACACCGCCATCGTCACCGGCGCCGCCCTGCTGATCCTGACTACCCTGCGCGATCCCGCACCCACGCAGACCTCCACACCAGGTGGCGATGCCCACCCGGAGTGACGCCCGCCCGCTGCCGGGGTGTGGCGCGGGACGGGCCCGCGATCCACGGGCGCCCCGGGCCATATCAACGCCCATTAGGATGACAGTCGTGACCGGACAGGAATGTGATCTGCTGTGCCCGGACCTCCCGCGAGCCGAAGCGGTCCGTGCGGCCCTGCCGGATGCCTCCGGCTCGAGAGTCATGGCCCTCACCGCCAAGGCACTGGCTGACCCGGTGCGTCTTCGTGTAGCCACGGCCCTGGCGCTAGGGCAGGAACTGTGCGTGTGTGACGTGGCGTGGATCATCGGCGTCCCACCGAACCTGGTCTCTCACCATCTGCGGGCCCTTCGCCGAGCCGGGCTGCTGTCCTCCCGTAGGGAAGGCAAGTTGGTGATGTGCCAGCTGACAGGCCAAGGTGCGGCGCTGCTGGACGTGCTTAGCGCCGGCTCGCGCAACGACATCCCCCTGGCAGGTCACCCGAGAACCGAACGCGGCCCCCGCCAAGACGGCCGGACCGTACCTGGCCGCGCGGCCGCTGTCAGCGACGCTCAGACACGACCGGCGGTGCCCAGCCGTGCATGAGCCTCCACTGCACAGTCCACCGCGAGCGGACGAGACAACTGACGTGCGCACACCCAGGCCGCTGCTGACTGCCCCAAGGGTGGTTCTCGTGGTCGTGGTCCTGCTGGTCGGGATTGTGGTGGCGGTGCAGCTGAGGGGCTTCGTGGCCGATGGTGGCGGCACGACGGCGGGGCAGGGCGCGGCGGCGATCGGCAGCACGACGGTCACCGAGTACCCGGTTGCTACCCGAGCAGCACCGGTGGACCTGTCCGGGACCAGCCTGACCGATGAGGCGATCGACATCATGGCGTGGCGCGGGCAGGTCGTGGTGATCAACGTGTGGGGCTCGTGGTGTGCTCCCTGCCGTGAGGAAGCACCGATCCTGGCCGCGACCTCGGCGGCGTACGCCGATGACGGGGTTCAGTTCCTCGGCGTCAACGTCCGGGACAACCGGGCCGCGGCGATCGCCTTTGAAGAGACCTACGGCATCACCTACCCCAGCATCGACGACAGCGACGGCAAGGCCCTGCTGAGCCTGGCCGAGCACCTGCCAGCCGCGGGGGTGCCGGTGACCTTGATCCTGGACCGTGACGGCCGCCCGGCAGCCCGTGTCCTGGGAGCGGTCCAGGAGTCGACCCTGACCGCCCTGCTGGACGCGGTCCTGGCCGAGCCGACCGCGGCGGGGTCGTGAGCGCGGGGATCCAGGATGTCGTCGCGGCCGGGCCGATGCTGGCCGCAGCAGCAGTGGCAGCCCTGGCCGGGTTGATCTCTTTCGTGTCCCCGTGCGTGCTGCCGGTGGTGCCGGGGTACTTGTCCTACGTCGCCGGCGGGCCCTTGCTCGGTCAGGAAGGCGCTACCCGGCGGCGCCCGGTGGTGGTCGGCACGGCCCTGTTCATCCTCGGGTTCGCTGCGGTCTTCGTCGCCTACGGCGCCCTCTTCGGCGGGCTGGGCGCCGCCTTGCAGTCAGCGCAACCGGTCCTCACGCGCGTGCTGGGCGTCGTGGTCGTGATCATGGGGTTGGTCTTCGCCGGTTGGCTCCCCGGGACCCAGCGGCAGCTGTTGCCGCGGCTGCGCCCGAAATCCGGCCTCGTGGGCGCCCCGCTGATGGGTGTGACCTTCGGGCTGGGCTGGACCCCGTGCCTGGGCCCGACTCTGGCGACGGTGCAGACCTTGGCGTTCACCGAGGCCAGTGCCGGTCGCGGGGCGACGCTGGCCGGGGTCTACGCCGCCGGGCTGGGTGTGCCGTTCATCGCGGTTGGTCTGGGCATGCGCCGGGCACTGACGATGACCACGTGGGCGCGCCGGCACACGCGGGTCATCAAACAGGTGGGTGCGGTGATGCTCATCGGGACCGGCCTGCTGCTGGCCACAGGGGTGTGGGATCACATCATGCGCGCCATGCAGTCCACAATCTCCGGCTACACCACGGTCCTGTGACCACCACGCACCTGAAAGGCAGCACCAGCTGATGAGCACACCCAAGCAGGACCCGTCCGAGCGCGCCGCAAGGCTGACCGAGATCCGCGGGCAGCAGCGACGCGCCGAAGGCCGCCGCACGGCGCTCATCACCGGCGTCAGCGCACTGGTCGCCGTCGTCCTGATCGCCGTGACGACGATCGTCCTCGTCGGTGAGCAGCGACGTCAGGCGGACGTCGCCGAGGCTGCGGCCGGGGACATCTCCGGGGTGCAGACGTTTACCGACCTGTCGGCCACCCATGTCCAGGAGCCGGTCCAGTACGAGCAGACGCCACCGGTCGGTGGTGATCACGCGGGCGCGTGGGCCAACTGCGGCACCTACACCGAACCCATCCCCAGCGAGCTCGCGGTGCACTCCCTGGAGCACGGCGCCGTGTGGATCACCTACGGCCCCGACCTGCCGGGCGAGCAGGTGCAGCGGTTGACCGACCTGGCCGAGAGCAACGCCTACGTCCTGCTCAGCCCCTTCGAGGGGCTGCCCGAGCAGCCGGTGGTGGCCAGCGCCTGGGGGACCCAGCTGGCGCTGGAGAGCGCCGACGACGTGCGCCTGGAGCAGTTTGTGGTCAAGTATCAGCAGGGTCCGCAGACCCCCGAGCCGGGCGCACCGTGCACCGGTGGAGTGGACGCCTGATGGGCGAGGACGCAATTGTACGGCGCAAGATCCCGACCGCGGCGCTGGTAATCCTGCTGGCTGCCGTGGTCGGGGTCGCTGGCATGACGGCTGGCGCCGCCCTGACTGGCGGTGGCGAGTCCGTCTCGCGGCCGGCGGAGGGCTCGCCAGAAGCAGGGTTCGCCCGGGACATGCAGGCCCACCACGCCCAGGCGGTGCAGATGTCCACGATCGTCCGCGACGCCACCGACGACCCCGAGCTCCGGACCCTGGCGCTGGACATCACGCTGACCCAGCAGCAGCAGGCCGGGCAGATGTACGGCTGGCTCGAGCAGTGGGACCTGCCTCAGGCCAGCCTCGAGCCCCAGATGCAGTGGATGCACGACACCGATTCCGACATGGGCTCCATGGACCACGGGACGAACGCGACGGCGGTGCCCGATCCGGGCGCGGTGATGCCCGGGATGGCAACCGACGAGGAGTTGCAGCAGCTCGGCCAGGCCGTCGATGTCGACGCGGAAACCATGTATCTGCGGCTGATGGTGGCGCACCACCAAGGGGGCGTGACCATGGCCCAGGCCACTCTGGACCTGGTCCAGGACCAGGACGTGCGCCGCCTCGCGCAGGCGATCGTCGACTCCCAGACCGCTGAGCTCGCGGTCCTCGAGCAGATGCTGGTCGAGCGTGCGTCATACCTCTAGGGGACCCGGCACCGCCGCCGCCAGGACGCCAGCGCCCGGGGCGACCCCGGGTCGCACGGGGGCCGGCGTGAGCGAGGTGCGGGCGGCCACGGACGAGGACGAGGTGCTCGCGGCCCGGGCCGGAGTGATGGCGGTACCACGGCGACCCACCGGTGGTGGAGCGTCGGCGTGGGCCCGGTGGGCGTGGCGGACCTTGACGTCCATGCGCACCGCGGTGCTGCTCCTGCTCGCTTTGGCCCTGGCCGCCGTCCCAGGGTCGTTGCTGCCCCAGCGTGGGGTTGCCTTCGACCCCGGCGCGGTCACGCGGTTCAACCGTGACAACCCGACTCTGGGGCCGTGGTTGGACCGCCTGGGGTTCTTCGAGGTCTACTCCTCGCCCTGGTTCGCCGCGATCTACCTGCTGCTCATGATCTCCATGACCGGCTGCGTCCTACCCCGTGCGGCCCGATTGTGGCAGTCCGCTCGCGCCGAACCTCCGCGCGCACCAACCAACCTGGCGCGCCTGGACGACCACCGTCGGGCCACGGTGACCGCCGAACCGGCCCAGGTCTTGCAGGCCGCGGCCGCACACCTGCGCTCCAGGAGGTTTCGGGTCGTGGTTGACGAGACCTCGGTCCGGGCGGAGAAGGGGTATCTGCGTGAGGTCGGCAACCTCGTGTTCCACCTGTCCTTGCTGGTCCTGCTTGTCGGGGTGGCGATCGGGTCGTTGTTCGGCTTCGAGGGGCGGGTGATCGTCGTGGAGGGGGCCTCGTTCACCAACACCCGACTGCAGTACGACGAGTTCACCCCTGGCCCCCTGACCGACACCGAAGCCCTGACCCCGTTCTCCCTCACGCTGGACGACTTCACCGCCGAGTTCGAGACGTCCGGCCCCCAACGCGGCAGTGCCCGGGACTTCCGGGCCGACCTCACCGTGCTGCGCACCCCCGGCGGTGCTCCTGAAGACGTCACCGTGGAGGTCAACCACCCGCTGCGGGTGCAGGGCACGAAGCTCTTCCTGACCGGCCATGGGTACGCACCGGTGGTCACCGTGCGAGACGGGCGCGGCCAGACCGTCTTCAGCGGGCCGGTGGTCTTCCCACCCTTCGACGGGAATCTGTCCTCCGAAGGAGTGATCAAGGTTCCCGACGCGCAGCCGACCCAGCTGGGGTTCGAAGGGTTCTTTCTTCCCACCGCGTCGGTCGACCCAGCCATCGGGCCACGTTCGCTCTACCCCGACCTGGTCGACCCCCAACTCTTGCTCATCGCCTACACCGGTGACCTGGGCCTGGCCGACGGCGCACCGCAGTCGGTGTTCCGCCTCGACAAGACCGACCTGACCCAGGTCATAAGCGAAGGCCAACCGTTCGGGCGCGCCCTGCGACCAGGTGAGTCGATGACCTTGCCCGACGGACAGGGCACCCTCACCTTCGAGTCGGTCTCCCGGTTCGCCAACTTCCAGATCGCCCATGACCCGGGCAAGGAGATCGCTCTGGTCGCAGCAGTCGCCCTACTCCTTGGCCTGACGGTGTCGCTGGCCGTGCGCCGGCGCCGGATCTGGATCCGCGTCAGCGACACACCAGCAGGCGAACCCTCGACGATCGAGGCCGCCACCTACGCGTTGACCCGCCGCGGACCCGTCCCGGACGAGCTCTCCTCGGTGTTCGCTGCCCTGCCGGGCACCGCAGGGGCCAGCACCGACCCTTCCCCGCACGACCGAGAGGACTGACCGTGCCGACCCCCATGCTGGGCGAGCTCAGCGACCGGCTGATCTACAGCGCCATCGCCGTCTACGCCCTGGCGATGCTGGCCTACGCCTACCAGGCGGCCAAACGACCGGCACCCGTTGGCCTTGCGGTTGGGCTCGAGCCGGCCGCCGCGGGTGCGTCGACAGCAGCGACCGCCTCCTCACCGCTGCCGGTCTCCGGGCGCACTGAACGGGTCGCAGCAGCGTTGACCACGCTCGCGTTCGTGCTGCACCTAGCTGGCGTCCTCGCCCGGGGCGTGGCTGCCGGCCGGGCGCCGTGGGGCAACATGTACGAGTTCACCGCCGCCGCCACCCTGGCGGCCACCGCGGCCTACCTGGTGTTCCTGCGGCGCCAGCCCGTGCGTGACCTCGGCGTGTGGATCCTCGCGCTGGTCACCTTGTGCCTCGGGCTTGCCGTGACCGTCCTGTACACCCCGGCCGGGGACCTCGTCCCTGCGCTGAACTCCTACTGGCTCGTCATCCACGTCGCGGCGGCGATCATCGCCGGCGGCGTCTTCACCGTCGGTGCGGCCGCCACCGCCCTGTACCTGCTGCGCCGGCGCGCCGACGCGCGTAGCGCCAGTGGTCAGGCGACTCGCGGCTACGCCGGGCGACTCCCCGGCGCCGCCGCCCTGGAACGCGTCGCCCACACCGCTCACCTGTTCGCCTTCCCGGTCTGGACCTTCGCCGTCCTGGCCGGCGCGATCTGGGCCGAGGACTCCTGGGGCAGGTACTGGGGATGGGACCCCAAGGAGACCTGGGCGTTCATCACCTGGGTGCTTTACGCCGCCCACCTGCACGCCCAGTCCACCGCCGGGTGGCGCGGGACCAAGGCCGGCTGGCTCGCCCTGGCTGGCTACGCGGCGTTCCTGTTCAACTTCATCGGCGTCAACCTGTTCATCACCGGCCTGCACTCCTACGCCGGCGTCTGACGTGCCCCCGGCCTTCGGCAGCGAAGCAAGATCGCGGCAGCTTCCTTCAGCGCCACCACGACCGGTGAACCGCGACGGCCATCGCTCCGGACCGGTGGGAGCAGTTGCCGCACCGATCCCGTTCCGTACGGCGGCCGCCCTGGCGGCTGTCGGCGGCTGGCTGACCAACCTGGCGTTCCCCGACCGCGGCTGGTGGCCACTGGCCTACGTCGGTATCGCGTTCCTGCTGGTCGCGCTGCGGGGCGCCAGGCCCGGGCGAGCTGCAGGCACCGGACTGGTCTGGGGGCTGGGCTTCTTCCTGCCGCATGTCTCCTGGGCGGTGCAGGCCACAGGCTCGGTCCTGCCGTGGATTGCGCTGAGCCTGTTCCAGGCCGCCTACGTCGCCGGGTTCGGGCTGTTGTGGGCTCATGCGCAGCAAGCTCCGTGGGTCCGCCGGCACCCGGTGGTGCAGGCGGCGACCGCCGCGGTGGTCTGGGTGGCCGTGGAGCAGCTGCGCGGTTCGTGGCCCTTCGGCGGCTTCCCGTGGGGGTACCTGGCGTTCTCCCAGACGGACGCACCGGCGCTGCGGCTGGCGCCCTACGGTGGTGAGATCCTGGTGTCCGCCTTCGTCGTGCTCGTCGCCGCCCTGCTCACAACAACGTTGCAGCAAGTGCTCCGGGGCAGACGGGTGTCCGCGTCCCTGACGGCTGCTGGTGCCGTCGCGGTGGCCCTGGGACCGGGGCTCCTGCCAAGCCACGTTGAGCAGGAGTTGGGCCGGCTGCGGGTCGGGGCTGTCCAGGGTGACGTACCGACCCAAGGGGCGCACTGGGCCGAGCAGGCCCGCCAGATCACCGCCAACCACACGCGCGGCACCGAGCGGCTCGTTGCAGCGTCGGGGCAGGACCCGCTTGACCTGGTGCTGTGGCCAGAAAGCGCCGCGGACATCGACCCACGCGTCGACGCGTCGCAGGCCGCGCTGGTGGACGCAGCGGCCGCAGCCGCCGACGCGCCACTGCTCCTGGGGACCCAGCGGTTCCCCGACGGCCAGGACGTGCGCTTCAACGAGATGGTCGTGTGGCAGGCCGGGCAAGGCGCCCGCAGCGCCTACGCCAAGCAGCACCCGGTGCCCTTCGGGGAGTACGTGCCCTACCGCGACTTCTTCCGCCAGCTCACGCCGCTGGTGGACCGAATCACTACCGACATGGCCGCCGGGACCGCACCGGCCATCACCGCCATCCCCATCGAGCGCCTCGGGCGTGATGTTCCCGTTGTCACCGGGATCTGCTTCGAGGTCGCCTACGCCGACATCATCCGCGAAGGAGTCCTGCTCGGTGGCGAGCTGATCGTCATCCCCACCAACAACGCCTCCTTCGGGCGCTCACAGGAGTCGACCCAGCAGCTGGCGATGTCACGCTTCCGCGCAGCCGAACACGCCCGCGCGACCGTGCAGATCTCCACGGTCGGTGTCAGCGCGCTGATCAGGCCCGACGGCACCGTGGTCAAGCGCACCGGGTTGTTCACCGCCGAGGAGCTGGTCGCCAGCCTCCCGCTACGCACCACGCTCACGCCCGCCGCCCGCAGCGGGCCGGCGCTCGAGACGGGGACCTACGTGCTGGCAGCAGCCGCCGTCACCGCCGGTGTGCTGAGACGTAAACGCCAACCCGGACGACCAAGCAGTACCTCATGCGCATGGCCGGGCCCCCGGGCATAGTTGTGGGTTGCATTCCTTGTGCCGCCGGAGCTGCCGCTCGACCGCGCGATGATCAGGAGATCCGATGGTGTGGTTGTGGATTCCTGGGTTGGCCATCGCGGCGTTCGTGGCGCGGTGGGGAGCCGAGCAGCTGGCCGCACCGCTGAAGGCGGTGCGGATGCGGTACGGATTCACCGGAGCCGCCGGCGGGCCCCTGGTCGCACTGGGCAGCGCCAGCCCTGACGTCGGGATCACCACCGTCAGCGCGATCACCGGAACCGCATCCATCGGGCTGGGCAGCATGCTCGGGTCGACCGTGGTCTCGATCCCGATCACCGTCGCAGTCGCCTACGCCGCCGCGCGCCGGAACCGCTCACAGGGTTCACGCCCCACCGACGGCAACGGGGAGCTACGGGTCCAACGTGACGCCGTCTTCGTCGACGCACTGCCCTACCTGGCGATCGTCGTGCTCTTCGCCGTCCTCGTGCTGCCGCCCCCGTGGCGCGGACTGCAGCTGATCGACGGGGTCATCGCCGTCGGCGCGTACGTCATCTTCCTCGTCCAGGCGCTGCTCAGAGGCCGCGGCGGGGAACGCGGGCAGGTGTCGTGGTCGACGAAGAAGACACTGCTCGCGGTCGCAGGCGTGCTCGCACTGGCCCTTGGCGCATACCTTCTGGTCATCGGGACACGCCAGGTCGGCAACGCACTCGGCCTCCAACCGATCGTCAGCGGCCTGTTCATCACCGCCTTTATGACCGCACTGCCTCAGATCTTCACAACCTGGTCCGTGGTCCGCACCGGACAGGTCACCAGCGGCGTCACCAGCGTCTTCGCCGACCACACCATGACCTTCACCCTCGCAGTGCTGCCACTGGCCATCGTCGGTGTTCCGATCGGCAACTACCTGCTGGTCGTCGTCGTCATGGGGTTCGTCGCACTGATGCCGCTGCTGTTCTCCGTCCTGGCCCTGCGACGTCGCCGCGACGACCAGCAAGCCCTCCACCTGTCCGACGTGCTCACGCTCGCGGCCGCTGTCCTGGCATACATCGGAGCAGCCGCGTTCATCCTGTTCGGGCGTGGCTGAACCAGACCCCGGCAATCGGCGGGCAGCTCAAGGACGAGGCCTGGGCCCCTTCACTCTTCCGGCTCCCAGCCTGCTCGCGCAGGCGGTCGTCGACATGCACCTGGCTGGGGCTGCACGTACCATCGAAGGTGACCCGGCGGCGTCCGGCGCCTGCGTGTCCCAGCTTACTGCACCACCAGAGACGCAGGGCACGATGACCCGCACCGTCTGCCTCAAATCAACCCCGGTCGAAGCACGTCCCGCGGCGACATCCGGGGACCGGGCGCCGATCTCGCTGCCACCGGACGTGCACCGCGAAAGGCGTGAAACATGACTCTCACCCGAGGTCTCGACAGCACACTTCCCTTCGCATGGCACGGATACGAATTCATCTCCCGCCGGTGCGAGCGGTATGGGGCCGACGTGTTCCAGACCCGCCTGCTGTTCGAGCCGACCGTCTGCCTGCGTGGCGCGGATGCGGCACGCGTCTTCTACGACGACGACAGGTTCGAGCGGCGCGGCGCCTTCCCGATGCGGGTGCGAAAGACGCTGGTCGGTGTCGGTGGCGTGCAAGGGCTGGACGGCCACGCCCACCGGGCGCGCAAGCAGATGTTCATGGATCTCATGAGCCCTGAAGGCGTCTCCGCTCTGACGCGGCTGACCGCCGAGCACTGGCGGGCGCAGATTCCCGCGTGGGAACGCGCCGGGGACCTGGTGCTGTACGAGGAGGTCGGTCGAGTCCTGTACCGAGCCGTCAGCACCTGGGCCGGTGTCCCCTTCACCGAACGCCAGGTCAAAAGCCGCACCGACGACCTGCACGCCATGATCGACGGCCCCGCGGCCATCGGTGCCCGGCACTGGCGAGGCAGGCGCGCTCGACGACGAGCCGAGAACTCCCTCGCCCAACTGGTCGAGGCCGTGCGCCGCGGCGACCACCGGCCCCCCGAGGGCAGTGCTGTGACCGCAGTTGCCACCCACCGCAATGCTGGTGGGCACCTGCTCGACAGCCGGATCGCCGCGGTCGAACTGCTCAACATCCTGCGCCCCACCGTGGCGGTCGACCGCTTCATCACCTTCGCCGCCCTTGCCCTGCACCAGCATCCCCAGTGGCGTGACCGCCTGCGCGACGGCGAGGACCGCGACGCCGAGATGTTCGTCCAGGAGGTCCGGCGCTTCTACCCCTTCTTCCCGGCGGTCGCCGCCCGGGTACGCAGTGCCTTCGACTGGCAAGACGTGCACTTCCCCGCCGGTCGCAGGGTGTTGCTCGACCTGTACGGCACCAACCACCACCCCCACCACTGGGAAGACCCCGATGTCTTCCGCCCCGAACGCTTCGCCACCTGGGACGGCGGCGCCTACGACTTCATCCCCCAGGGCGGCGGAGACCATCGCAGCGGCCACCGCTGCGCAGGAGAGTGGGTCACCATCGCCGTGATGAAGACAGCACTGACCATGCTGACCCGAGAGATGAGATACCACGTCCCGGCCCAGGACCTGCGGATCAGCCTTCGCCGCATGCCCACTCTTCCTGCCAGCGGACTCCTCATCTCCACCGTGCAGCACGGGTCATGATCATCCAAGCCAGAAGCCAAGATATGGCCATCCTCGCGATGCCGCGCTTCAGGACCGAACAGCACGAGCCAACGTAGCGGACGTCGCCGCCGCCCCTGGGCGACCCCGCCACCACTGCAAGCATCACGCCGCCACCGAGCGACGAAAGCCACAACTGAGACGATTCGCTCGTGCGTAGCGGACGCGGCTGACCGGGCGTCGAGGGCGTCTCGCTGATCGATCCCCTTACGCGACACCGCGCTGGCTCCCATCCAGCCGCGCGCAGGTGCCGTTTACGCGCAGCAGCTCGTTGGCATGTCGCTGCGGAAGAGGCCGGCGCAGATGCGCAGCGCCTCGCTCATGGTCAGGTAGGGCGCCCAGGTGTCGGCGAGGTCGTCGACGGTGAGCCCGAACTTGATCGCGTAGGTCGCCGCGAGCATCACGTCGCCGGCACCGTCGAGAGCGGCGTGGACCCCGAGAATCTTGCGGGTGTGGGCGTCGATGACGAGCTTGAGGGCTCCGCGGGTGTCGCGGTTGGCCAGCGATCTGGGGATGTCGTGGGCGTCGAGGACGCGGGAGTCGCACTCGTGCCCGGCGGCCACTGCCTGCTGCTCGGTGACCCCGGCGGAGGCGAGCTGCGGGGTCGTGAACGTCACCGCTGGCAGGCCGCGGTAGTCGACGGTGGTGGGCTGTCCAAGGGCTCCGGCAGCTGCGGCGTGCCCGGTCTGTGCAGCGACGTAGACGTACTGCGGGGCACCGGAGACGTCACCGGCGGCGAAGATTCGCGGGTTGCTCGTGCGCTGGTGCGCATCGACGGTGATGAACCCTCGGTCGGCGGTCTGCACGCCAGCGGCGCTCAGCCCTAGGTCGTCGGTGTTCGCGTGCCGCCCGGTGGCCACCAGCAGGCGGTGGCCCGTCACCTGCGCACCGCGCTCGGTCCGGACCAGTACCCCCTCGGGGGTCGGCTCGACCGCCACCGCACGTTCCTCGACGACGGTGATGCCCTCGTCGGCGAACACGGTTCGCAGCACGTCCGCGACCTCTGGCTCTACGTGCGGTGCGAGCCGGCCGACGAGGGTTACGGCGACGCCCAGCTGGGCCCAGAGCTGGGCCTGCTCAAGCCCGACGTACCCACCACCAAGGACCACCATCGAGGAGGGGATTTCCTGCAGCTCCATCGCCGTGGTGCTCGTCAGCGGGTCGATCGTCTCCATGCCTGGCAGGTCCGGGATGTGCGGGACCGAGCCTGTCGCGACGACGTACGCCGTGCCGGTGACATGCTCGCCGTCGACCTCGAGCGTCTGCTCGTCGACGAACCGGGCGTGGCCGTACATGACCGGGAAGCCGTGCGCCTCGGCGACGTCGGTGTACTTCGCCTGACGTAGCCGGTCGATCAGCTCCTGCTTCTGCGTCATCAGCGCCGCCAGGTCGACGCCCCCCGCGCCGGTCGGGACGCCGGGGAACGGGTTGACGAGCGCCCGATGACGGCGCCCCGCGGCCGCGAGGAGGTTCTTGCTCGGGATGCACCCCACGTTCAGGCAGGTGCCACCCAGGACTCCGTGCTCGACCAGTAAGACTGACTTCCCGCGTGACCTGGCCTCGATCCCGGCGGCCATCGCCGCGCCCCCGCTACCGATGACGATCAGGTCCCACGTGTCCTTGATGCCCATCGACGGACCGTAAACGTTCCACCGCACGGCAAGGTCAAGCCGTAGCCTGCGACCATGCGAATCGGGGAGCTGGCGGAGCGCGCTGGTGTGACGACGAAGACCTTGAGGTTCTACGAGCAGGCGCAAGTCCTACCGCGGCCGGCCAGGACGGCGTCGGGCTATCGCGACTACGACGAGACCTCGATCGCCCGGCTCCGCTTCGTGCGAGCCGCTCAGGCAGCGGGTCTGAGCCTTGCCGAGATCCGCACCGTCATCACGGTCCGCGAAGACCAAGGGCCGCCGTGCGGACACGTCACCGCGCTGCTCGACCGACACGCCGCCGCCCTGGACGAGCGCATCGCAGAGCTCGAGGCGACGCGCGAGGAGGTCCGCCGGCTCCGAGACCGCGCAGCGACCCTGAACCCGGCCACCTGCTCTCAGGACGGCGTCTGCCACGTCATCCCCACTGACTGACAGGCGGCCGCGGGCTTAGAGTCGGTGCTGGCGCAGAGGGCGCCACCGGGCCCGCGGACAGGACTGAGTCCACCTCCACAGCACCACGACGAACCAGACCCGTCGACGATCTCCTCTGCCTGGCAGCGCGGGCCGCCAGCTCCAAGGAGACGTCATGCCCTTTCTGCCAGCGCGCGCCGACCTCGAGCAGCTTCGGCGCCAAGCCAAGGACCTTCTACGGAAGGCCGAACGCGGCGATCCCGCGGCCGCCACTCGGATCCGTTCCGTATCCGAGCAGCTCGCCCTGAGCTCGGCGCAGCTCGCCGTGGCCCGTGAGCACGGGTTTCCCAGCTGGACCCGGCTCAAGCTCGAGGTCGAGCGACGAGCCGTCCTGGACGGCGGCGACGCCGCCCGGCTGGCAGACCTCCTCGCGGCGCACCCCGAGCTGGCCGTCCAGAGGATGTCCGGGTGGTGTGACCACCTGCACGGGGCCAGTCCCCTGGGCTACGTGGCGATGATGCGCTTCGACACCACGCGCGACGCCTGGCGGGACGTGCCCGGCACCGCTGCTCTTGCCCGCGTCCTGCTGGACGCCGGTGCACCGGTCGAAGGCGATCCCTTGGACGCCGAGACGCCTTTGACGACCGCCGCCAGCTACGGCGACGCGGAGGTCGCGCGTGTCCTCGTCGAGGCTGGAGCGGACCTGGACGCCACCGCATCGCCCACCGCCGGTGGCGTCCCAGGAGGCACCGCCCTTCGACACGCCGTCGTCTTCGGCATGACCGACGTCGTCGACGTCCTGCTCGCCGCCGGAGCGAGCGACCTGGTCCAGGCCGCGGCTGCTGGCGACGTGACCGGCGCCCTGACCCTGGGGACCTCTGAAGTGGACCGGGTCGCGGCCCTGCGGACCGCGGCGGCACACGGCCGGCTGAACGTGATCGATCAGCTGATCGCGGCGGGCACACCCGTAGATGGCGTCGACCGGGACGGATCCACCGCCCTGCACGAGGCGGCGTTCTCCGGCCGAGCCGACAGCGTCACCCGCGTGCTTCATCACGGCGCGGACCCCACGCGCCGCGACACGAGGTTCGGCAGCACGCCCCTGGGGTGGTGCCAGCACCAGCGCGCCGAGATCGGTCCCGGGAAGGGACACGACGCGGTCGAAGATGTCCTGCGTCCCATCACTCCCGGCGCCATCTGAGCTGTGCCGCCACGCTGCGGCGGCAGAACCCCGCCATATAGCGCTAAAAGTCACAGCAGCACCGTCGTGGGTTTCCTTGGCGTCGCCGGGTTTGCCGCGACCGCAGCAACGTTTGCGTTCGCGGGTATGGTGTTCGCGGTCGTGGTCGGGCTCGTCGGCATCGCCGCGTTGATGGTGCGCCGCTCACGGGCAAAGCAATCCACGTGCGCGGTACCGCCTGTTGCCGGCGCGGCCCCGGTCGAGCTCGGCCGTCCACGAACCGGCGATGGAGAGCCCCGGCAGGCGCCGTCCGGGGCCGCGACGTGGTTGAGAGACTTTCGCGCATGAGCGTTGTGAAGTCGCTGCTGCTGTTCGCGTTGGCCGCCCTGTCCGAGATCGGGGGTGCCTGGCTGGTGTGGCAAGGGGTGCGCGAGCACAAGGGCTGGGTCTGGGTTGGCGCTGGGGTCATCGCGCTGGGGTTGTACGGCTTCGTCGCGACCATGCAGGATGACGCGAACTTCGGCCGGATCCTTGCCGCGTATGGGGGTGTCTTCGTGGCCGGGTCGTTGGCGTGGGGGATGGTCATGGACGGGTTCCGGCCCGACCGCTACGACGTCGTCGGTGCCCTGGTGTGCCTGGTCGGGGTCGCCGTCATCATGTACGCCCCCCGTGCGGCCTGACGAAAGCAGCAAGGGGCTCAAAAAAGCCGGAGGTCAGTCGACCAGGGTCACCCAGTAGTCCCAGAACTCGAGGGTGATGAGGGCGACGATGGTCACAAGCCACACGATGACCACGGTGGGGGCGTAGGACGCGGCGGCGCGCAGCCGTGCTGGCAGCGGGATCTGCCCGGTTCTGATGTTGTGGGCGGTGACGGTCACGAACGCGGTGATGGCTACGACCCAGACGATCATGCAGTAGGGGCACAGGGCGCCGATTCGGTACAGGCTCTGAATGATGAGCCAGTGCACGAACACGACCCCGAACGTCGTGCCGGCCTGGATGCCCCACCAGAACCACCCCGGCAGGGCCACCCTGGTCAGCAGGACCACCCCAACGGTCAGGAGCGCGGCGAATCCGGCGATGCCGAGGATGGGGTTCGGGAACCCGAACGCCGCGGCCTGGTCGGTGTTCATGATCGACCCGCAGGATAGGACCGGGTTGATGCTGCACGAGGGCACGTAGCTGGGGTCGGTGAGCAGCGCGATCTTTTCGACGAGCAGCACGAACGCGGCGACCAGCCCGACCAGGCCGGCGAGCGTCAACGTCCAGGCGGTGCCTCGACCCACCGCACCCGGCGACTGCAGCTTGGGTGGGGTGGGCACCGGTTCAGCCATTGAGGGCGGCGTCGATCTGGGAGCGGAAGTCCTGGACCGAGGACGGCTGGAGCTTCTTGCCGTTGAGGAAGAACGTGGGTGTGCCTTCAACGCCGAGGTCGAGGCCGTCCTGCCGGTCCCGCTCGACCCGGTCCGCGGTGGCCTTGTCCGCGACGGCCTTGTCGTAGGCGGCCAGGTCGAGGCCGAGGTCCTGGGCGAAGGTGCGGAACAGCGGCGCCTTGGACTCCTGCTGCTCACCCCACGTCTCCTGGGTGTCGTACATGCGCTTGTACATGTCCTCGAACTTGCCCTGCTGGCCGGCTGCTTCGACCGCGAGGGCGGCGTTGATGGCGTTGGCGTGGCTGGGGATCGGGAAGTAGCGCACGACGAAGTCGACCTTGCCGGCGTAGGTGGTGCGCAGCTCTTCCACGACGGGGTATGCCGCCCGGCACGACTCGCATTCGAAGTCGAGGAACTCGACGAGCACTACTTTGCCGGTGCCCGCGGCGCCGAGGCGGTGGCTGTCCTCGCGCACCAGCTTGCCCGTCCCGGCCTGCGTGCCGGCGTCGCCCTTTCCGGCAGGGTCGGCCTTCTTCGGGGCCAGGGCGAAGGCGCCGGCGATGAAGGCGACGAAGAGGGCGATGACGACGCCAGAGACGATGGCGTTGCGTTTCACGGGGGTCATGGGGGGATCAGCTCCAAGGCAGGGTGAAATGGACGGGGGCTTGGTGTGGCGAACGGGCCGGGGCCCGCTCGGGTTCCACGAGGGCGGTTCGAGAAGAACGGTCGGGTCAGTGGTGGGCGTGGAGCTGCGCGAGGTCGTGCGGCACCGGCATCGGCTGGGTCAGGGGGACGGTGGCGCGGCCGGTGTTTGGGCTGCCCGGTGTATCCCGG
>NZ_DKGR01000051.1:2829-39280 GCF_002453335.1 Arsenicicoccus sp. UBA6765 | reverse complement strand
CGACGCGCAGCGGGTCACCGCGCCCGGCAGCGCCGCGACCGCGCGGCTCGCGGGACCGAGGTCCGGGGTCGTCACCGCGACGCAGCGACTGGCGCCCGCGCTGGCGGCGGTGCAACGGTCCCTGGCGACGTCCGGCGAGAGGGCCGCCCTGGTGTCGGTCCCCTGCGGCGTGCCCGTGACCGATGCCTGGTTCCCCGCGGGTGCGGGCCAGGCCGGCCGCCAGGAGCACCTCGTCCTCACCAACCCGCACGAGACGCCGGTCACCGTCGACCTGACGCTGCACGGCGCGACCGGGCCGATCGCGAGCGTTGCGGGCCGCGACGTCGTCGTCGAGCCCCGCGGACGCACCGTCGTGCTCCTCGACGCCCTCGACGGCACGGAGGCCAGCCCGACGGCGCAGGTGCACGTGCGCGGCGGCACCGTCCACGCGTCGCTGCACGACGGGTGGCTCGACGGCATCACCGCCCGCGGCGCGGACGACGTGGCACCCAGCGCCACCGGCCAGGACCTCGTCGTCCCCGGACTGGTCGTCGCCAGCCCCGACGACCCCACGGTGGTGCGGGTCGCCGGGGTCGCCGATCGGGCCACGGAGGTCAGAGTGACCACCCTCGGTCCGAACGGCCCGGTGGGGGACCCCCTGCGGCCCGTGCGGATCCCCGCCGGGGCCAGCCGCGACGTGGGTCTGCCCTCCCTGCCCGCCGGCACCTACGGCGTCCGCGTGTCGGCCACGGCCCCCGTTGCCGCGGCGGCCTATCTCGGGAGGGCCGACGGCCGACGCCCGCAGGGATCGGGGTCGGTGGGAGCGCCCGTCCGCGACTTCGCCTGGGTGCCGGCGGTCCCGGCGCTGGACGACCTGGCCGGTCTCCCGCTGGGCCAGCCCGAGGGCGCCAGGCTCAGGCACCGTGTCGCGCTCACCAACCCGGGCGACACCGCCGTGGCCACGACCGTGACCGTGGTGGGAGGCGACGGGTCCACGGCCCCGCGCCGGGTCGACGTCCCCGCCCGGGGGACCAGCGCCGTCGACGTCGGCGACGCGACCTCGGTGTGGGTGTCGGCGGCGCAGGGCGTGCGGGCCGCGGTGGTGTCCGAGGCCGACGGCGGTCTGGTGACCGTCGCCCCGCTGGTCGCCCCGTGGCAGACGACCACGCCGTATGTCCTGTCGCCCTCCCGCTGAGCCTGCAGGGGCCATCCCGAGGGGCACGCCAGGGGCAGCCGCGCAGGGGGACGCCCCGTGCGGAACTCCAGCGCGGCTGCGGCGGGGTGACCCTCAGGGGTGACCGTCGTAGTCCGGGTCCAGGTCCTCGGGGGCGACCATCAGCAGGGCCGCCGCCTGCTCCACGACCACGGTGTCGACCAGCTCTGCGAGCTCGGTGCGGTCGCGGACCCGTGACTCCACCGGCCGGCGGTAGACGACGATGCGCGGCCCGGATCGTCCCTGGCCCTGGCGGGCGTGGCCCAGCGGGATCGACCCCTCCCGCTCCGCCGCGACGAGGACGTCGCCGCCCGGCACCAGCTCGACGGCGACTTCCACGCCGTCCAGCCGACCCGCCGCCCGGGGCACGAGCCGCTCGACCGCGTCGAGGACCAGCTGGTCGAACCGGTCCTCGCGCGAGGTCATCTCGGGCACCGGGGGCCACGCGAGCGGGCCGCGTCGTCCGCGGCCCCGGCGGTCGCGGGCGAGCCGACGAGCCGTGGTGGGGTGCGGGTCGGGGGCTGGATCGGTCACGGCCATCACGATACGGCGCGCCGATGGCTCTGCCGCAGAACCAGGACTAGGGTTGCCCACCGTGACCGTCCAGCGACTGTGCTCCAAGACCCCGTGCGGCCGACCGGCAGTCGCGACGCTGACCTACGTCTACGCCGACTCCCAGATCGTCCTCGGGGCGCTCGCGACCTTTGCCGAGCCGCACTCGTACGACCTGTGCGCGGACCACGCCCGCCGGCTCACCGCCCCGCGCGGGTGGGAGGTCGTGCGGCTGGTGCCGGAGTTCGCGGAGCCCGAGCCCGCCCCGGACGAGCTGGTGGCGATCGCGGACGCCGTCCGAGGCCCGCGCCGGCGGCCTTCCTCGCAGCCGCAGCCGCAGTCGCAGGCACAGTCCCAGTCGCAGTCCCGAGATGGTGGCGCGGGTGCGGAGCGTCGCACGGTCGTCGCCACGCCGCGCACGTCCGAGCAGGCCCGTGAGGTCTCGGCGCGGGTCGCCCGCCAGTCGGGGACGGTCTCCGCCGTCGAGGTGGGTCGTCGCGGTCACCTGCGGGTCCTGCGCGACCTCGACACCGACGCTCCCGGCGCTCCCGGCCGCTCCGCCACGGGTGACGTCTCCGACGCACCCGACGCACCCGACGTCTCCGACGCATCCGACGTGCCCGGAGCGCCCGACGTGCCCGACGACGCGGTCGCCTCCGACGAGCCCGGTGGCACCACGCCGGCCCGCTCCTCCTGACCACCCGCGCCCGTCGCACCCGGACCGGTAGGCTCCCCGTCGTGACCTCTCGCACCGACCTCTCGACCTTCGTCAAGGCCTACGACGTCCGGGGCCTCGTGCCCGAGCAGCTCGACTCCCGCGTGTCCCGTGCGCTGGGTTCCGCGTTCGCCCGGGCCGTGATCCTGCCCGAGGGCGCGACCAGCCTGGTGATCGGCTATGACATGCGCCCGTCGTCGCCGGAGCTGTCGCGGGCCTTCGCGGAGGGGGCCGCCCAGCACGGCGTGGACGTGACCATCATCGGCCTGTGCTCCACGGACGGGCTCTACTTCGCCGCCGGGCACCTCGACGTGCCGGGCGCGATGTTCACGGCGAGCCACAACCCCGCGGCCTACAACGGCATCAAGCTGTGCCGGGCAGGGGCGCGCCCGGTGGGCCAGGAGTCCGGTCTCGCGCAGGTGCGCGACCTGGCGCAGGCGATCCTCGACGGCGACGACCCCTCTGACGACAGGGAGGGCGAGCGGCGGACCGGTGCCATCGTCGAGCGTGACCTGCTGGGCGAGTACGCCGCGTTCCTGCGCTCTCTCGTGGACCTCTCGTCGCCGCGCCGCAACCGCCCCATCAAGGTCGTGGTCGACGCCGGCAACGGCATGGGCGGGCTCACGGTCCCCGCGGTCCTCGGCGACGCGGCCGGTCTGCCCGCCCTGCCGCTCGAGGTGGTCCCGCTCTACTTCGAGCTCGACGGCACCTTCCCCAACCACGAGGCCAACCCGCTCGAGCCCGCCAACCTCGTCGACCTGCAGCGCGCCGTCGTGGAGCACGGGGCCGACGTGGGCCTGGCGTTCGACGGCGACGCCGACCGCTGCTTCGCGGTCGACGAGCGTGGCGAGGCGGTCAGCCCCTCGGCGATCACCGGGCTGATCGTGTCCCGCGAGACGGCTCGTATGACGCAGACCGGCGCCTCGGCCGCCGACCTCACGTTCGTGCACAACGTCATCACCTCGCGGGCCGTCCCGGAGGTCGTGGCGGAGGTCGGGGCGCGGGCCGTGCGCACCCGGGTGGGGCACTCCTTCATCAAGGCGACCATGGCCGAGCACGGCGCGGTCTTCGGCGGGGAGCACTCGGCGCACTACTACTTCAAGGACTTCTGGTACGCCGACACCGGCATGCTCGCGGCGATGCACGTGCTGGCGGCGCTCGGCGAGCAGGACGGTCCGCTCAGCGAGCTCGTGGCCCGCTACGACCGCTACGCCGCGAGCGGCGAGATCAACTCCACCGTCGACGACCAGGCCGCCCGCAGCGCCGAGGTCACCGCGTGGGCGCGCGAGCGCGGGCTGGACGTCGACGAGCTGGACGGCCTGACGGCGACCCACGAGGCGGACGGAGACGGCCCGCTGTGGTGGATCAACGTCCGCCCGAGCAACACCGAGCCCCTGCTGCGACTCAACGTCGAGGCAGCCGACCGGCCCACCATGGAGCGGGTCCGCGACGAGGTCCTGACGATCATCCGAGGAAAGGCGTGACCGACATGTCCGAGCCCACCACCAGCACCACGATCCAGCCCTGGCTGCGGGAGATCCTGCGGTCCCCGGGCGGCGAGCACGAGCTCGTCGACGCCGAGGGCCCGGACGGCCCCGAGCTGCGCTGCGCCGAGCTCGGCGTGGCCTTCCCGATCGTCGACGGGATCCCCGTCCTGCTCATGGACGAGGCCCGCACCCTCTGACCCACCCGCACGAGCACCCGCACCGCACCACCCGAGGAGGGCCGGCGATGCCGCAGCTGGACGAAGCACTGGTCGACGACCTCGACGAGGTGCAGCGCCTCGACTCGCGCGGACACCTCCGGGCGCTCGCCACGGCAGGGGCTCAGGTCCGGGAGGCGGCCCACCTGGCGGTCGAGGCCGGCGTCGACCGGCTCGGTCGCGAGGAGCGTCCTCGGGCCGTGCTCGTGGCCGCGCTCGGCGGGTCGGCGGTGGTGGGGGAGGTCCTCACCGTGCTCGCCGAGGCCCACAGCCCGGTGCCCGTCTCCCAGCGCGCCGCAGGACCCCTGCCCGCCTGGGTCGGGCCCCTGGACCTCGTCGTGGCCGTCTCGCTGTCGGGACGCGCTCCCGGCCCGCTGGGCCTCGCCGCCGAGGCCGGCCGTCGTGGTGCCCAGCTGGTGACGGTCGGGGCGGCCGAGTCGCCGCTCGCGGACGTCACCGCCCGGGCGCGAGGGCTGCACGTCCCGGTCCCGCGGGGCGTCGTGTCCTCCCGGACCTCGCTGTGGTCCCTGCTGACGCCCGTCCTGGTCGCCAGCGCCACCCTCGGGGTCGTCGACCTGCCGACGCCCGTCCTCGACGAGCTCGCCGACCGCCTCGACGCGCAGGCCGAGGCCTGCCGCCCGTCGTCCGAGTGCTTCGTCAACCCCGCCAAGATCGCCGCGCAGACGCTGGTCGAGACGGTCCCCGTCGTGCTGGGGGACGGCCCGCTCATGGGGGTGGCCGCCCACCGCGCCGTCGCGGGTCTGGCCCGCACGGCCCGCATCCCGGCGATGTACGGCTCCCTGCCGGACGCGGCGTCGCAGGTCGTCGCGACCTTCGGCGGGCCCTACACCGCGGCCGGGGGCCAGGGCGTCGGAGCCCGGTCTGGTGGGCGTGGCGCGCCCGGCGGCGCCGGCGGGCGGGACATCTTCGCCGATCCCTTCCTCGACGCCCCCGAGGAGCCGCCGCTCGGGCTGCTCATGCTGCGCGAGGGCGGCCGCGACATACCGCCGGCGCAGTCCTCGCTGGCCGACCTGGTGCTCCAGGAGGCGCACGACGTCGGGGTCCGGGTGCACGAGGTCTCGAGCGAGGCCGGCCACCCGGCCGTGCGGCTCGCCGAGGTCATGGCGCTCACGGACTTCCTCAGCACCTATGCCGCCCTCGGCCTGGGGCTCGACCCCTCCACCAACCCGCACGTGGCCAACCTGCGCGCGGCCGGCCACCCCTGACCCGTCACCTAGACTGGCCGACGGTCGGCGCAGGTGAAACCGTGCAGCCCAGATGGGCGGCGCCGGGCCCAGACTGTCGTCATACCAACCGAAGGGACTGTCCATCGTGACGTTCGACCACCAGGTCCGCGACCTCTCGCTCGCCGAGGCGGGCCGCCACCAGATCCGGCTCGCCGAGCACGAGATGCCCGGCCTCATGTCGCTCCGCGAGGAGTACGCCGAGGCCCAGCCGCTCGCCGGCGCCCGCATCGCCGGCTCGCTGCACATGACCGTGCAGACCGCCGTGCTCATCGAGACCCTCACGGCGCTCGGCGCCGAGGTCCGCTGGGCCAGCTGCAACATCTACTCCACGCAGGACGAGGCGGCCGCCGCCATCGTCGTCGGGCAGGGCACCCCCGAGGACCCGCAGGGCGTCCCCGTCTTCGCCTGGAAGGGCGAGACGCTCGAGGAGTACTGGGACTGCACCAACCAGATCCTGATGTGGGGCCAGGACGCATCCGGCGAGCAGGTCTACGCCAACATGATCCTCGACGACGGCGGCGACGCCACGATGCTCGTCCACAAGGGCAAGGAGTGGGAGGCCGCCGGCCAGGTGCCCCCCACGACCGAGGAGGACTCCGAGGAGTTCGGCGTCTTCAAGGCACTCGTGCGCCGCACCCTCGCGGAGGACCCCCAGAAGTGGACCCGCGTGGCCGCCGAGATCAAGGGCGTCACCGAGGAGACCACCACCGGCGTCCACCGCCTCTACGAGCTGGCCCGCGACGGCGAGCTGCTCTTCCCGGCGATCAACGTCAACGACTCGGTCACCAAGAGCAAGTTCGACAACAAGTACGGCTGCCGCCACTCGCTGATCGACGGGCTCAACCGCGCCACGGACACCCTCATCGGCGGCAAGGTCGCGGTCGTCTGCGGCTTCGGCGACGTCGGCAAGGGCTGCGCGGACTCGCTGCGCGGCCAGGGCGCGCGCGTCATCGTCACCGAGATCGACCCGATCTGCGCGCTGCAGGCCGCGATGGAGGGCTACCAGGTCGCCACGCTCGAGGACGTCGTGGAGTCCGCGGACATCTTCATCACGACCACCGGCTGCTACGACGTCATCCGCACCGAGCACATGGTCGCGATGAAGGACAAGGCGATCGTCGGCAACATCGGCCACTTCGACAACGAGATCGACATGGCCGGCCTGGCCAAGGTCCCCGGCATCACCAAGACCGAGATCAAGCCGCAGGTGCACGAGTGGACCTTCGCCGAGACCGGCGAGAACGGCCAGCCCGCGGGCCGCTCGATCATCGTGCTGTCCGAGGGGCGCCTGCTCAACCTCGGCAACGCGACCGGGCACCCGTCGTTCGTGATGTCCAACTCCTTCGCCAACCAGACGATCGCCCAGATCGAGCTGTTCACCAAGCCGGGGGAGTACTCCACGGACGTCTACGTCCTGCCCAAGCACCTCGACGAGAAGGTCGCCCGCCTGCACCTCGACGCGCTGGGCGTGCGGCTCACCGAGCTGACCAAGCCGCAGGCGCAGTACCTCGGCGTCGACGTCGCCGGCCCCTACAAGCCGGAGCACTACCGCTACTGAGCGGGTCCGCTGCCTGACCGCGCACCTGCCGTATGCCGCGGGCCGACGCCTCCACCCCGGAGGCGTCGGCCCGCTGCGGCATACGGCCTGGTCACCCCGGGACACGCCGTCGGGCCGTGACCCTTCCGTTATCCCGGGCCCACTGTGTGTGAAGATGACGCAGGACGTCCCGCAGCGAAGGAGCACCCCCCGTGAAGAGCCGGATCCTGGTCGTCGACGACGACCTCGCGCTCGCCGAGATGCTGGGCATCGTGCTGACCAACGAAGGCTTCGACGTGACGCACGTGGCCACCGGCACGGCCGCCGTGCCCGCCTTCCGCGAGGTCAAGCCGGACCTGGTGCTGCTCGACGTGATGCTGCCGGGCATGGACGGCGTCGAGGTGTGTCGTCGCATCCGCGCGGAGTCGGGCGTGCCGATCGTGATGCTCAGCGCCCGCACCGACACGACCGACGTGGTCGTCGGGCTGGAGTCCGGCGCCGACGACTACATCGTCAAGCCGTTCAAGCCGGCCGAGCTGATCGCGCGCATGCGGGTCCGGCTGCGGCGTGGCGAGGAGGTCGAGCAGGAGCACCTGACCATCGGTGACCTGTCGATCGACGTGGCGGGGCACGCCGTCAAGCGCGGCGACGAGGCGCTGTCCCTCACGCCGCTGGAGTTCGACCTGCTCGTCGCCCTGGCGCGCAAGCCGTGGCAGGTCTTCACGCGCGAGGTGCTGCTGGAGCAGGTGTGGGGCTACCGCCACGCCGGGGACACCCGCCTGGTCAACGTCCACGTGCAGCGGCTGCGGTCCAAGATCGAGCACGACCCCGAGCACCCGGAGATCGTGCTGACGGTCCGCGGGGTGGGCTACAAGGCCGGCGGACCGGCCTAGGCCATGGCCCGCACCCTCAAGTCCGACCTCGCGGCCCTGCGAGGTCGGATCGCTCGTCTCGGGGGTGGTGCTCTGTCACGCTCCTGGCCGTGGCTGCGGCACGGCGTCAACCGGCTGGTCGAGCTGTGGAGCCGGTCCCTGCTGCTGCGCACGGTCGCGAGCACCATGGTCCTGGGGACGGCGATGCTGCTCATCGTCGGGTCCTACCTGCACGGCCGGGTGGCCGACGGCCTCACCGAGGAGAAGCTGCGGACCGCCTCCAACGACGCCGCCGCCCGGGTGCGCTCGGCGCAGGCGAGGTTCGACGACGCCGACAAGACCGACGACGCCGCGCTGCGCCAGATGGCCACCGACATCGTGCAGCAGGACAAGGCCCCCGACCTGTCGCGCGACGTGATCTTCACGCCCGCGCAGGACAACACGCGCAAGCCGCTGCCGACCGTCGCGGCGGGGGACCTCACCCTCGGCGAGATCCCGGCGACCCTGCAGGGCCGGGTGCAGGCGGACCGCGGGCACCAGCAGATCCAGGTGGTAACCCTGGCGCGCGACGACGGAGAGCTGCCCACCGTGGTCGTGGGGGCGCGGGTCCAGCTGCCGCCCGGGGTGGGTGGCTACGACCTCTACTACGCCTATCCCATGCGGGCCGAGTCCAAGGCCCTCGACATCGTGACCCGCAACCTGCTGCTGGCCGGGGGCCTGCTGATCGTCCTCATCGGCGGCGTGGCGTTCGTCGTCACCCGGCTCGTCGTGGATCCCGTGCGACGGGCCGCGCAGGTGGCCGAGCGGCTCGCCTCGGGTCGGCTGGACCAGCGGATGGCGGTCAAGGGCACCGACGACATTGCCGTCCTCGGCCGGTCCTTCAACCGGATGGCGTCCAGCCTGCAGACCCAGATCGTCCAGCTCGAGGGGCTGTCCCGGCTGCAGCAGCAGTTCGTCTCGGACGTGTCGCACGAGCTGCGCACGCCCCTCACCACGGTGCGCATGGCGGCCGACGTGCTGTACGACGCCCGGGGCGACTTCTCCGCCGGCGCGGCTCGCAGCGCCGAGCTCCTCACCGGTCAGCTGGAGAGGTTCGAGAACCTCCTGACCGACCTGCTCGAGATCAGCCGCATCGACGCCGGGGCCGCGACGATCGAGCCGGCGCCCGGCGACCTGCGCGAGATCGCGCGGGAGGTCGTCGACGACGCGGCGGCCCTGGCCGAGCGTCGTGGCAGCACCGTCAGCGTCGTCGCACCCACCCAGCCGGTGGTCGCCGAGATGGACCGGCGGCGGATCACGCGCGTCCTGCGCAACCTCGTCGTCAACGCCATCGAGCACGGCGAGGGGGAGCCCATCTACGTCGAGATCGGGCGCAACGCCCAGGCCGCCGCCGTCGCGGTCCGCGACAGCGGGGTCGGGCTGCGGCCGGGGGAGGCGTCGCTCGTCTTCACCCGGTTCTGGCGCGCGGACCCGGCTCGGGCGCGCACCACCGGTGGGACGGGTCTCGGGCTGTCCATCTCGATGGAGGACGCCCACCTGCACCACGGCTGGCTCGAGGCCTGGGGCCAGCCCGGCGTCGGCTCGTGCTTCCGCCTCACGCTGCCGCTGACCTTCGGCGAGGACGTGACCGAGTCCCCGCTGCCCATGCAGCCCCTCGGCCTGCGCGTCAACCCGCCGGTCCCCACCCAGTCGACCAACGAGGTCCTCGACCCGGTCCCGGGCACCTCGCTCGACGCCGGGACGGCGGGGGTCCTCGCGCTGCTGCCCGACCAGCTCGCGGCGGCGCCGCACAAGGACCCGACCGGGGTGAACCACCCGTGAGGCCGGGCCGGGCACGTCATACGGCCCGTGCCTGGGGCCTCGCGCTCGCGGCCGCGGTCCTGGCGGCGGGCTGCTCCGGGCTGCCGAGATCGACGCCGGTGGTCCAGGGGCAGGCGGTCGGCGGCGCGCAGGACGCGGGGGTGCGGATCATCCCGCGCGGACCGGTGTCCGGGTCGGACGCCGACGACCTGGTGACGGACTTCCTGCGGCAGGGCCTGGGGGCGGACGACGACAGCAGCGTGGCGCGGGAGTACCTCACCCCCAGGGCGTCGGGCCAGTGGCAGCCGGACGGCTCGGCCTGGATCTACGACGGCCCCGAGGCGCTCACGGTCAAGGTCACCGCGCCCGGCACGGTGACGGTGACGGGGCGCATCAGCGCCCAGCTGGACCGCGAGGGGCACTACGCCGAGCTGCCGCCCGGCCAGACGCGATCGGTCGCGCTGCGCCTGGTCAAGGTCGGTGACCAGTGGCGCATCGACGGCGGCCTGGACGGACGGCCGACGGTGTGGATCAGCCGCGCGGACTTCGGCCTCTACACCAGCTTCCCCATCACCTATGTCACGCCGGATGGCACGGGCGTGACCGACCGGCGCTGGTTCCTGCAGGGCCCGGGGCTCGTGACCCGGCTCGCGCGGGCCCAGCTCGCGCCGCCCCCGACCTACCTGCAGGGCGCGGTCCTGACGGGGGTGCCGGAGTACACCGAGCTGGCCCACGGCTCGGTGTCGGTCGAGGGCGGCACGGCCCGCGTGGTCCTCAGCAGCCGGGCCCTCAACGCGGACGACCTCAACCGGCGGCGCATGTGGCAGCAGATCACGACGACCCTGACCGCCGTCGGAGGCGTCGACGCGGTGCAGCTGGAGGCGGACGGCGCCCGGCTCAGCGTGCCCGGGCTGCCGGACCGCGCCCTCGGGGCGGAGGACGTGGACCTGCGCGACGCCGAGGCGCCGACCGGCCCGGTCCTGCTGCGCAGCGGCGCCGGCCTGGAGCGGGTCGACCCGCGCCAGCTCACCGAGAACCGGTCGCGCAAGGAGGCGCGCGCGGACGGCCCCCCGCTGCCCGACGTCGGCCCGGAGTGGTATCGCCTCGCCGCATCCGCCGACGGGCACGAGATCGCGGGCCTCGACGGCGACGAGGAGGAGCTGGCCCGCTGGCGGGACGGCCGGCTGGTGCGGGTGCGCGGGTTCGCCACCGACCTCACCCGCCCGGCCTACGACCCCGCGGGCTACCTCTGGCTGGCCGGTCGGACCACCGCGGGCACCCGCGTGCTCGTCCAGCCGACCTCCGACCTGAGCGGTCGCCCACCGGTCGCGATCAACGTGCCGTGGCTGGCCGACCGGAGGGTGGTCGCCCTGCGGCCCTCCGCGGAGGGGCAGCGCGTCCTCGTCGTGTCCGAGCCGATCGGTGGCGGGCCGTCCACCGTGGGGGTCGCCGGCGTGCTACGCCGCGACGGTCGCCCCGTGGGGCTGGCCACGCCGATCGCCGTGGGCGGTGCCTCGACGGACGTGACCGACGCGACCTGGCTCGACGCCGAGACGATCGGCGTGGTCGGCGCCGTCGACACCAAGAGCGAGCAGCGGGTGGTGATCGCCCCGATCAGCGGACCCAGCCAGGTGCTGGGGACGGTCCGCAACCCCACGGGCATCACGACCTTCGGCGGCAGCCGCAGCATCGTGGTCACCACGCGCCGCGGCGCCGCGCTGGTCCGGTCCGGCAACGGCCTGACCCCGATCGTGTCCAGCACCAGCGACTTCGTGGTCCCCGGCCACTGAGCTGGCGCACGTCGACCTGTGGACGGCCGACGGGCCCCATCCACAGGCCGGCCGTATGCCGTCCGCCCGCTGCCACGCGGGTGGGACGCTGGGGCGCGTGACTCCCACGCTCGCCTCCGCCCTGGTCGACCTGGCGCTCCCGGTGGTGTGCGGCGCGTGCGGCCGTCCAGGCGGCCGGGTGTGCCCGGCCTGCCGATCGGCCCTGTGGGGGTGGTGCTACCCCGGCGGTCCCCGCGTCGTGCTGCCCGACCCCTGCCCGCCGGGTCTGCCGGCCGTCGTGGCCACGGCGGTCAACGACGGCGTCGTCCGCCGGGTGCTGCACGCCTACAAGGACGAGGGGCGGCGCGACCTGCGCGGCACCCTGCTCGAGCTGCTCGTCCCGGCGCTCGACCTGGCGGTCGGGGCGCTGCGCCCGCCCCCGCGGCGGGGCGTGGCGGTGGTTCCGGTCCCCACGTCCCCGGCCGCCCGCCGGCGGCGGGGCGACCGCCCGCTCGAGCAGCTCGTCGCGGCCGCGTCCGGCGAGGTGGCCGGGGCGTCATACCGCTCCGTCCTCACGACGCGGGGCCGTCCCGCCGACCAGGCGCTGCTGGGTCAGGAGGCGCGCGCGGTCAACCTGCGTGGAGCCATGCGCGTGACCTCGCGAGGTGCGTGCGAGCACCTGCGTGGGCGGCCGGTGCTGCTGGTGGACGACCTGCTGACCACCGGCGCCACGCTCGTCGAGGCCGCCCGGGCGCTGCGCTCCGAGGGGGTGGAGGTGGCCGGTGCCGTGGTGGTCGCCGCGACCCGCCGCAACCCGCCACGGGGCGCGCTGGGCAATCACCGACGGCGTGCGCTAACGTCGGGTAACGGCTCGATGACGAGCGTGGTCCTCCCAGATGGACGGGGGTGGTTCGACACAGTTCTCCACAGGCCCGACGGGCCTGAGTATGTCGAGCAGGTCACTCCCTAGGAGGGAATTCATGGACATCCAGATCACCGGCCGTCACGTCCCCGTCACCGACCGGTTCCGAGACCACGCGCAGGAGAAGCTCGACAAGATCGAGCTGCTCGCCAACCGCGATCCTCGTCTGGACATCGTCGTCTCCAAGCACGGCAGCGCCAACGGCGTGGGCACCATGACCGTCGAGATCACGTGCCGCGTCAAGGGCCCGGTCATCCGGGCCGAGGCGACCTCGGACGACAAGTACGCCGCCTTCGACGTCGCGGCGGACAAGCTCCTGGACCGGCTCAAGAAGGCCAACGACCGCCGTCGCGGCAAGCGCCGCAAGGTCACCACGTCCACCGACGTGCCGCCCCCCGCCCAGCTGGTCGACGCCGGACCCGGTGCCGCCGCCACGCCGCAGCTCACCGCCACCGACGCGGGCTCCGGCGCAGGAGCCGGGGAGAGCCCCTCCGCCACCCCGGAGGACGACGGCCCCGAGGTGGTCGAGGTCGCGGACTCACCGATCGAGGTCCGCGTCAAGCACCACAGCTCCGCTCCCATGAACCTCGAGCAGGCGCTCTACGAGATGGAGATGGTCGGGCACGACTTCTTCCTGTTCACCGACGCCGACTCGGGCACGCCCAGCGTGCTCTACCGCCGGCGCGGCTGGTCCTACGGCGTGCTGCACCTCGACAGCGAGGTGCAGCCCGAGTCCGACCTCGAGAGTCGTTCGACCTGACCGCCGCTCGCACCACCGCCCAGGGGCGGCCCACCACGGGTGGGCCGCCCCTCGGCACGCGGGCGTGACCGGCACGCCAGACCGCGCTGGGGCCCACCACCGTGGCATCATGCGGGCATGACGGGCATCCAGGACATCCACCCCCGATCCCACGCCCCCGGCGACCGGACGCGGCCAGAGCGGATCCGGGTGCTGGTCGCCGACGACCACGTGCTCTATCGCCGGGGTCTGGAGATGGTGCTCGCCCAGGAGCCCGACATCGAGATCGTGGGGGAGGCCAGCGACGGCGCCGACGCGGTCGCGCAGGCCGAGGAGCTCATCCCGGACGTCGTCCTCATGGACGTGCGCATGCCCCGGCTGTCCGGCCCCGAGGCCACGGCCCGGGTGCGGGAGGTCGTCCCGTCGAGCAAGGTGATCATGCTGACGATCTCCGACGAGGAGCAGGACCTCTACGACGCCGTGCGGGCCGGCGCGACGGGCTACCTGCTCAAGGACGTGCCCGGCGAGGACATCGCGGTCGGGATCCGCCAGGTCCACGCTGGTCAGTCGCTGATCTCCCCACCCATGGCCTCCAAGCTGCTCGCCGAGTTCGCGCTGATGATGAAGCGGCAGGAGGAGGGGCAGCAGATGCCCGTGCCCCGCCTCACGGACCGCGAGCTGCAGGTCCTCAAGCTGGTGGCGCGTGGGATGGCCAACAAGGACATCGCCACGGACCTGTTCATCTCGGAGAACACCGTCAAGAACCACGTCCGCAACATCCTCGAGAAGCTCCAGCTGCACTCGAGGATGGAGGCCGTGATGTACGCCGTCCGCCAGAAGATCCTCGAACTGCCCGAATGACCGCGCGACGGGACGATCTCGGGACCGCCACCGGGCCGGCCTCCCCGGTGCGTCGGCTCACCTTGTCGCAGGCCCGTCGTATGGCGCTCGGGGCCCAGGGCTTCACCCGCCCCCGCCCGGAGGTGGTGACGGCACGCGACCTCGTGCGGGTCCTGTCCACCGTCCAGGTCGTCCAGATCGACTCGGTCAACGTCCTCACCCGCAGCCACTACCTCCCGTTCTTCTCCCGCGTCGGCGCCTACGACACGGCCCTGCTGGACCGGCTGCGTGACCGTGCCCCCCGCCGCATGGTGGAGTACTGGGCCCACGAGGCCAGCCTGGTCCCGCCCACCACCTGGCCGCTGCTCGACGTGCGGATGCGCCGGGCCGAGGACGACGCCTGGGGCGGCATGCGCCGGGTCGCCCAGGAGCACCCCGAGCTCGTGGCCGCGGTGCTGGCAGAGGTCGTCACGCGCGGTCCGCTGACCTCGCGCGAGGTCGAGCGCGCCCTGGCCCACGACCTGCCCCGGCAGCGGGACGACTGGGGCTGGAACTGGTCCCTGGTCAAGAACGCCCTCGAGCACCTCTTCTGGGCCGGGCGGATCACCAGCGCCGGGCGGACGGCCGGCTTCGAGCGGCGGTATGCCGCCCTGGAGCGCGTCCTGCCCCGCGCCGTCCTGGACGACGTGGCCGCCGCACGCGCCGCGCGGGCCGCCGCCGAGGTGTCGTCCTCGACATCGCCGACATCGTCCGCCGAGCCCTACGCCAAGCCCCAGGCCGAGCCCCACGCCACGCTCGACGCCGAGCACGTCCGGCGGCTGGTCGAGCTGTCCGCCCGCGCGCTGGGGGTCGGCACGCTGCGCTGCCTGCGGGACTTCTTCCGCCTCTCGCCCCAGCAGGTCGGCCCCGCGGTCGCCGACCTCGTGGCGGCGGGAGCGCTCGTCCCGGTGACCGTCGAGGGGTGGCGCGCGGCGGCATACGTGCACCGGGACGCCAGGGTGCCTCGCACGGTGACGGCGAGCGCCCTGCTCAGCCCGTTCGACTCGCTGGTCTGGCAGCGGGACCGGACCCGGGCGCTGTTCGGCTTCGACTTCCGACTCGAGATCTATGTGCCCGCCGAGCTGCGGGTGCACGGCTACTACGTCCTGCCGTTCCTGCACGGCGAGCGGCTCGTGGCGCGCGTGGACCTCAAGGCGGACCGGCCCACCGGCCGGTTGCTCGTCCGCGGGCTGCACTGGGAGGACGGCGCCGCGTCGGAGGAGGCCGTGGTCGCGCTGCAGCAGGAGCTGTCCACGCTCGGGCACTGGCTCGGCGTCCCCGACGTTGTCCATGACGGCGTGCGTGCGGACCGACCAGCTCGCTGACGCCGGGTTGCCACCCAGCGCCCGCAGGACGGACTACCCTGGGCCAGGTGTGCGCCGACCAGGGGGTCGGCCCCCACGCGTCATCCATCATCGAGGGAGCTCAACGTGTCAGTGATCGAGCGTCTGCTGCGCGCCGGTGAGGGCAAGACCCTCCGCCGGCTGCAGGGCATCGCGGCCCAGGTCAACGCCGTCGAGGAGGACTTCGAGCGCCTCACCGACGCCGAGCTGCGGGCCGAGACGGACACCTTCCGGGCGCGACTCGCGGACGGCGAGACCCTCGACGACATCCTCCCCGAGGCCTTCGCCGTCGTCCGCGAGGCCAGCAAGCGCACCCTCGGCAAGCGGCACTTCGACGTGCAGCTGATGGGCGGGGCAGCGCTGCACCAGGGCAACGTCGCCGAGATGAAGACCGGTGAGGGCAAGACCCTGGTCGCGACCCTGCCGGCCTATCTCAACGCCCTCGAGGGCAAGGGCGTCCACATCGTCACGGTCAACGACTACCTCGCGTCCACGCAGGCCGAGCAGATGGGCCGCGTGCACCGCTTCCTCGGGCTGGAGACCGGGTGCATCCTCGCCTCGATGACGCCCGAGCAGCGGCGGGCCGAGTACGCCAAAGACATCACCTACGGCACCAACAACGAGTTCGGCTTCGACTACCTGCGCGACAACATGGCCTGGTCGACCGAGGAGCTCGTGCAGCGCCCCCACAACTTCGCGATCGTCGACGAGGTCGACTCGATCCTCATCGACGAGGCGCGCACCCCGCTCATCATCTCCGGGCCCGCCGACCAGGCGACCAAGTGGTACGTCGAGTTCGCCCGCCTGGTGAAGCGGCTCGAGCGCGGGACCGACGGCGCCGGCGACTACGAGGTCGACGAGAAGAAGCGCACCGTCGGCATCCTGGAGGCAGGCATCGCCAAGGTCGAGGACTTCCTCGGGATCGACAACCTCTACGAGTCGGTCAACACCCCGCTCATCGGCTACGTCAACAACGCCATCAAGGCCAAGGAGCTGTTCAAGCGCGACAAGGACTACGTCGTGATGAACGGCGAGGTCCTGATCGTCGACGAGCACACCGGCCGCATGCTGCCGGGCCGTCGCTACAACGAGGGCATGCACCAGGCGATCGAGGCCAAGGAAGGCGTCGAGATCCAGAACGAGAACCAGACGCTCGCCACGATCACGCTGCAGAACTACTTCCGGCTCTACAAGGTGCTGTCCGGCATGACCGGCACCGCCCAGACCGAGGCCGCCGAGCTGCACCAGATCTACAAGGTCGGCGTGGTGCCGATCCCGACCAACCGCCCGATGATCCGCAAGGACCAGCCGGACCTCGTCTACCGCACCGAGGCGGCCAAGTTCGAGGCCGTCGCCGACGACCTGCAGGAGCGGCACGCCAAGGGCCAGCCGGTCCTCGTCGGCACCACCTCCGTGGAGAAGTCGGAGTACCTCTCCGAGCTGCTGCGTCGTCGTGGGGTGCCGCACGAGGTCCTCAACGCCAAGCACCACGAGCGCGAGGCCGCGATCGTCGCGGAGGCCGGGCGCAAGGGCGCCGTCACCGTCGCCACCAACATGGCCGGTCGAGGCACCGACATCATCCTCGGCGGAAACCCCGAGTTCCGCGCCATGGCCGACCTCAAGGCCCGCGGGCTGGACCCCGACGAGACGCCGGAGGAGTACGAAGCGGCCTGGGACGAGGCGCTCGCGGCGGCGGAGCGGGCCACCGCGACCGCGCACGAGGAGGTCGTCGGCTACGGCGGGCTCTACGTCCTCGGCACCGAGCGGCACGAGTCCCGCCGCATCGACAACCAGCTCCGCGGCCGGTCCGGTCGCCAGGGCGATCCCGGCGAGAGCCGGTTCTACCTGTCGCTGCAGGACGACCTCATGCGGATGTTCAACGGCGCGATGGTCGAGACCTTCATGGCCCGGGCCAACATCGAGGAGTCGGTCCCGATCGAGTCCAAGATGGTGAGCCGCTCCATCCAGAGCGCGCAGACCCAGGTCGAGGGCCGCAACTTCGAGATCCGCAAGAACGTCCTCAAGTACGACGACGTCCTCAACCGCCAGCGCACCGTCATCTACGACGAGCGACGCAGCGTCCTCGAGGGCGAGAACCTCCAGGACCAGATCCGGCTGTTCATCAACGACGTCGTCGACGGCTACGTCACGGCCGAGACCGGTGAGGCCTTCCCGGAGCAGTGGGACCTCGACCGGCTGTGGACGGCGCTGCGCCAGGTCTGGCCGGTCGCGGTGACCTGGCAGGAGCTCGAGGCGGACGCTGGCGGCCGGTCGGCGTTGCGGAGCGAGGACCTCGCCCTGGAGCTCAAGTCGGACGCCCAGCACGCCTACGACCAGCGCGAGGCGGAGCTCGGCGAGCCCGTCATGCGCGAGGTCGAGCGCCGGGTCCTGCTCTCCGTGCTCGACCGCAAGTGGCGCGAGCACCTCTTCGAGATGGACTACCTCCAGGAGGGCATCGGCCTGCGTGCGATGGCCCAGCGCGACCCGCTGGTCGAGTACCAGCGCGAGGGGTTCATGCTCTTCGAGGCCATGATGGACGGGATCAAGGAGGAGTCGGTCGCCTACCTGTTCAACCTCGAGGTGGAGATCGGCGAGGAGGAGGCTCAGCGCCTCTCCGACGCGGCCGAGGCCAAGGCCGAGGCCAAGGCACAGTTCAAGGCCAAGGGCCTGGAGCCCGAGCGTCATCAGGAGCGGCTGCACTACAGCGCGCCCGGCGAGGACGGTGGCGTCGAGGAGCACGACGAGGGCGCACCCGACTCGTCCGCCGGCTCCCGCAAGGAGCGTCGCGCCGCCAAGCGCAGCCAGCGCAAGGGACGCTGACCAGCCTGTATGACGAACGCCCCCGCACCGGGTAGCCGGGTGCGGGGGCGTTCGTGCTGGTGGGGTCAGCCCACCACGAGCTCGTCGATGACCCAGCGGCCGTCGCGACCGACCATCCGGAAGGCCAGCGCACGGACCCGCTCGCCCACGACGACGACCGCCGTCACCTCGGCGAGGCCGTCGCGGTCGCCCGAGACGTGGACGCTGCGCACGACCGGGCGTCGGCCACGACGTGCGTGCCGGTTGCCGACGGCCTGCGACCCGCGCGCCAGCCGGGCGTAGACGTCGGTGGTGGTCCAGCGCACCAGCTGGCTGACCGGCCGATGCGCTCCGAGCACCTCCACGAGGGCCTGACTGACCTGCTGGGCCCAGACCCGGGCGGACGGCAGGTCCGCGCTGGCGGTCGGCTGGGGCCCGAAGAAGGCGTCCCGCTCGTGGAAGTCGAGCGCGAGCACCGGCTGGCGGTCGTGGTCGGGCTCGTCGTCGAGCGGCAGGGTGACGACGCCGCCGGCGGTGTCCAGCGGCTCCGGGGCGATCACCGGCGCGGGGCGCAGGTGCGGACGGGTCGCGATGACGGTCATGGGTTCCCCTGGAGCTGGTTCACGGTGGGTGCGGCCACCGGGGCGGTCAGGACCTGTCCCGGCAGGATCAGGTCACGGTCCGGGCCGATGGTGTCGCGGTTGCGGTCGTGCCAGGCGGCGCAGGCCCGCGCCACGGTCTCGGCGTCGGCGTCGGGCGGCAGGTGTCGAGCCGCGATCCTCCACAGCGTGTCCCCACGCACCACGACGTGGGTAGCCGCCGGTGCGGGGCGACCGGTCTGGGCCTGGCGGGCCGGTCGCAGCTCGGGGTCGACGGGGGAGGGCTGGGGAGGAGCAGGCGCTCGGAGCTCCGGTGACACGGGGCCGGCCGGGGCACCAGCGCGGTCGCCCTGCCTGGAGCCCGGGGACGAGGACGTCGTCCAGCCCGCGGTGGACCGAGCCCGGGAGCCGTCGGACGGGGTCGCGGGTGCCGCCGCGGTGGTCCCAGCCGTCGACGCGACGGTGGCCGCGGGCGACCGGGGCGCGGCCTGGGCCGGGAGGGCCGTGGCCCCGAGGCTGACGCCCAGGAGCAGGGCGGCGACCCGAGCGCGCCCGGTGGGGAGCATCAGGTGGGAGGGCGAGCCGGGCCCGGCGTCCCACCTCGCGGCCTCCTGGGAGAGGGACCAGACGTCGGTCGAGGTCCGTGCCAGCCAGGCGCCGGCCCCGAGCGCCAGCGCGAGCTCGACCGCCGAGACGAGGACGTCCGGCAGGCCCAACGAGCCGGTGCCGGCCTCGACCAGCTGCCGGCCGAGCAGGACGGCCACGACGACGCAGGCCGCGGCGCCCAGGGCCGTCCCGGCGATGACGAGTGCTGCGCGGGCACGACGCGGACGGGTGGCGTGCACGGGCAGGGGTCGGCTGGACATGGCAGCGACTGTAGGAAGTTTGCGATCGTTTGCCTATGGGTGATGCTGAAAGAGTCGTTCCTGGAACTCAGGGTGAGGAGGCCTCGACGGTTCGTGTCTCTGTGTTGACGATGACAGTCACGCAGGGCCACTGGACGTACCCTGAGTGCAGGAGGCGCGACATGGATCGGTGGGACGGCTTCTTCGACGACCTCGAGGGTCGGGTCGAGGAGCAGCGGCGTGCGGACGAGCTGGCCGGGCTCGCCGACCGGGTTCGTCGGGATCGGGCGGGGATCACCCTTGCTGCCCGGCTCGCCGGAGTCGCCCGCTCCGGGGTGCGCGTGCACGTCCTGGGAGGGGAGCAGGTGTCAGGCCAGGTCGACGAGGTGATGGTCGACTGCGTGGTGCTGGAGGACGGCGGTCGACGAGCGGTGGTGCCGCTGGCGTCCGTGGTGCGCGTGGATCGGCTGGGGGACCGTCCGGGCCCGCTCTCGCTGGGGGACCGGCCGGGGCTCGGCCGAGCGGTGCGAGACCTGGCCCGGGACCGACGCCCGGTGCGAGCGCACGACGTCACCGGGGTGGTCAACGAGGGCGTCCTGGACCGGGTGGGTCAGGATCACCTGGACCTGCTCGTCGTGCCTGCCGACCTGACCGTGCGCGCGGCGGAGGGGCGCTCGCGGACGACCGTGCCCTTCAGCGCCCTCGCGGTGGTGCGTCAGCTCTGAGCGCCGGCGTCGGGGTCGACCGAGCCGAAGGGATGGGCCGCGACGAAAGCCTTGGTCTCGGAGTACATCCGCTCGATGTAGTCCTCGAGCTCGCTGGTCTCCACCCGCCACTGTCCTCGTCCGCCGACCTTGATGGCCGGGAGCTCGCCCGAGCGCACCAGCGCATAGGCCTGCGCGGAGGAGATGTCGAGGATCTCGGCGACCTCGGCGAGCTGGATGAAACGCTTGGCCATGGAGTGCTGCTCCTCATGAGGCGGTTGTCGGGCAGGTGGGCCACGTCGGTGCCCGGCGAGGACGAGTCTAGGGCGGGCGGGCCCTTCGTGCGTTCGCCGAGCGGCGAGGGTGTGGACAACTCGGCGGCCTGTGGATGACGGGCGACGCGTCCGCTGCGGATTGACGACGATGGAGCCACGGCTCGCCTCGACGTGCGGCCGTCCAGCAGCAGGAGGTCTCATGCGTCGTTCTCGTCCGACCGCCACCGGCACCACGTCGTCAGGCTCGTCGGCCTCATCAGGTTCGTCGGCCTCGCCGCGGCCCACCGCCCGGCGGCTGCGCCAACCGTCCTGGCGCGACGCCCGGCTCGTGGTGGGGGTGCTCCTCGTCCTGGCCTCGGTGGTGCTCGGCGCTCGCGTCGTCGCCGCGGCCAAGGACACGACCCACGCGCTCGTCGCCACCCGAGACCTGAGCCCGGGGGAGGCGGTGGCCCCGGCCGACCTGAGGGATGTCGAGGTCCGCCTCGGCGACCTCACCGGGGTGTACGTCGCTCCGGGGGCCGTCGGCTCGTCCGGGATGCACGTGGTGCAGGCGGTGCGCGCCGGAGAGCTGGTGCCGGCAGACGCGCTCGGCACCCGCGAGCAGGTGGGGCAGCGGCAGGTCGCGCTCCCTGCGCCCAGCGGGTCCGTGGGGGCGCTGGTCCGCGGAACGGCCGTCGAGGTGTGGGTCAGCAAGCGCAGCGCCGTCGGTGGCACGGACGTGTATGCCGCCCCGCGCAAGGTCGTCGGTGGCGCCACGATCGCGCGGGACCCCCAGGAGGGGGCGAGCCTGATGGGTGGTGGCTCGACGGTGACGCTGCAGGTGTGGGTCCCGGCCACCGTGGTCCCTGAGCTGCTGGCGGCCGTCGACGCGCGCGACCGGATCACCGCCGTGCCGCTGCCCGGCGCCGCGCTGCGGGTGGACTCGTGACGGCGCGGCGGCCCTCGGTCCTCACGGCGCTCCCGGATGTCTGGGACGGCGCGGTGGTCGGGCGTCTCGGGTCCCGTGTGACGGTGGGTCGACGGTGCGTCGACCTGCCCGACCTGCTCGCCGCGGCCCACGCCCGGCTGGGGGACGTGGCGCTGGTCTCGCCCCGCCTGCGGGGGCTGGACCTGAGTGCCGTCCGCGACCTGCGCCTGGGCTCGGTGGGTGTCCTCGGGGTCGTCGACCCGGACGACGAGGCTGGCGAGGCGATGCTGCGCCAGCTGGGCGTCCGGACGTTCGTCGCCCCCGACGCGCCGGCGGCCGACCTCTACGGCGCGGTGGTGGGAGCCCTCGCCGTCCCGTCCGTGCCCTCGGACGGGGACGGGGACGACCTGACGGAGGAGGACGAGATCACCCGTCGTGGACAGGTGGTCGCGGTGTGGGGGCCTGCGGGCGCTCCCGGCCGCACGACCGTGGCGGTCAACCTGGCCGCCGAGCTCGCCCTCGGCGGCCGCGAGGTCGTCCTCGTCGACGTCGACACGCAGGCCGCCTCGGTCGCCCAGCACCTCGCGATCCTCGACGAGGCGCCCGGCGTCGCCGCCGCCTGCCGGGCCGCCGAGCACGGCACCCTCGACGTCACCTCCTTCGGCCGGCTGGCGCCGGAGGTCCTGCCCCGCCTGCGGGTGCTCACGGGTCTGCCCAGCCCCGACCGGTGGCCCGAGCTGCGGTCGGGCGCGATCGAGCGGATGCTCGAGGTGGCGCGCCTGGACTGCGACGTCGTGGTGGTCGACTGCGCGTCGTGCCTCGAGGACGACGACGAGCTGAGCTATGACACCGTGGCGCCCCGTCGCAACATGGCGGCGCTGACGGCGCTGGACGTCGCCGACCAGGTGGTGGTCGTGGGTGCCGGCGACCCCGTCGGCCTGCAGCGGCTGGTCCGGGGTCTGCAGGACCTGGCCGGGCGTGACGTGGAGATCGGGGTGGTCGTGGTCAACCGCCTCCGGGCCAGCGCCGTGGGCGCGCGGCCGATGTCGCGCGTCCAGTCGCTCCTCGAGAGGTTCGGGGGTGTCGAGGCACCCGTCCTGGTGCCCTTGGACGTGGAGCGGGTGGACGCGGCACTCCTCGCCGGGACCGTCCTGCACGACGTCGCGGCGGATGCCCCCGTGCGTCACGCCATCGCGTCGGTGGCCACGGCCCTCGTCGGGTGAACGGCAGGGCCGACCGCCGGGCACCACCGAGCGAGCACGCTGAGTAATCGAAAATCACGGACGGTTCGCCTGCGGGACCAGTCGTGCGGAGATGTTGCAACGGCTCACAGGACCGACATGCGTCACCGTAGTGTGATGGTGAACCGTGGCGTGCACGACACCAGCTTTGCAGGGGGGGGGTAGATGACGATCCAGCACGAGCGGATGGGTGAGGATCAGGCGGAGCAGGGGGACGACCGCCGCGAGCCCACCACCCGCACCAGGATCTCGTGGGCAGCCGAGCGGCCGTACGTCGTGCCGGCCGCCGTCGACGACACCAAGGTCGGGCGCGAGCTCGACCACGACTTCGACCCGGTGGCGCGCGCCCACACGCGACGCGCTCGCTGGGAACGACCCGTGATGCTCCAGGCGGTGTCCGGTGACGTGCTCATCGCCATCGGCATCACCTTCGTCCTGATGATCAACGACTGGCGGTCCTTCGGGGAGTCCGTCGCCGGGGCGCTCCTGACGGGCCTGCTCTGGGGCGCGCTGCTGCTCATCCGTCGCGGCTACGACCTGCGGCGCATGAGCGAGAGCACCGCCGCCGTCCAAGCGGTCCTCGGTGCGGCCTTCGGGGCCATCGCCGTGCTGGGCTTCATGTCCTACGCCGTCAAGGTCGAGCTGCCGCGACGCTACGTCCTCGTCGGGGTCCCGGCCATCGCGCTGCTCACCATCGTGCACCGGCTCGTGGTGAGGCACACGCTCAAGCGGCGCCGCACCTCGGGCGACGCCATGCTCCGCACCCTGGTGGCGGGGGACGGCCTGACGGCCGGAGCCTTCGCCCGCGAGCTCGCGAGCACCAAGGATCACGGCATGCACGTGGTCGGTATGGCGTTGTCCAGCCTCGACGTCGTCCCCATGACGCGGGGCGCGCAGGTGCCGGTCTGGGGCGTCCTGTCGGAGATCCCGCAGATGGTCGTGGACCACGACATCGACACGGTCGTCGTGACCGGTGGGGGGCTGTCCGGCACCTCGCTGCGACGCCTGTCGTGGGCCCTCGAGCGCACCGGCGCCGACCTCGTGGTCTCGCCCGGCATGGTCGACACCACCCCGTCGCTGGTCACGATGCAGCCCACGTCGGGCCTGCAGCTCCTGCACTGGGAGCGACCGTCCGACAAGCTGGGCCGAGGTCTGGTCAAGAACATCCAGGACCGCACCATCGCGTGCCTGGCCATCCTGGCGGTCTCGCCGATCCTCATCGCGACCGCGCTGGCCATCAAGCTCACGAGCAAGGGCCCCATCTTCTACACCCAGCAGCGGCTGGGGCAGGACGCCGAGCCGTTCACCATGATCAAGTTCCGCAGCATGGTGACCGACTCCGACGAGCTGCGCGCCCAGCTGGTCAAGCAGCAGCAGGCGGCCTCGTCCGAGGGCAGCTCCGGTGGCAACAAGGTCTTGTTCAAGATGGCCGACGACCCCCGGGTCACCAAGGTCGGCAAGATCATCCGCCGCTACAGCATCGACGAGCTGCCACAGCTCATCAACGTCCTGCGCGGCGACATGGCCCTGATCGGTCCGCGTCCCCCGCTGGCCGAGGAGGCGGAGAAGTACCACGACAAGGACAACCGCCGGCTGCGGGTCAAGCCGGGTCTCACCGGCCTGTGGCAGGTCAGCGGTCGCTCCGACCTCGACTGGGACCAGTCGGTCAACCTGGACCTGCGCTACGTCGACAACTGGTCGGTCGGGATGGACATGCAGATCCTGTGGAAGACCGCACGCGCGGTCATCAAGGGCGACGGGGCCTACTGACTAGGGCCCGTCCGTGCACGGGACGGCGACCCCGCCAGAGGTCTGCGAGCATGGTGCCGTGACCACCCGACTGACCCCGCTGGACGCCTCCTTCCTCTATCTCGAGCGGCCCAACGCCGTGATGCACGTGGGTGCGGTCCTGGTCTTCGACGGGGACCAGGCGGCCCCCAGCCACGAGGCGCTCCTGGAGCGCGTCAGCGGTCGGATCGCCCAGTACCCTCGCTACCGCCAGCGGGTGCGGGCCGTCCCGGGCGGCGTCGCCAACCCGGTCTGGGTCACGGACGAGGCGTTCGACGTCACCTATCACGTGCGGCGGTCCGCCCTGCCGAGACCCGGCACCCGCGAGCAGCTCGACGAGTTCGTCGCGCGGGTCCTGGCCCGGCCCCTCGACCGGGCGCGCCCCCTGTGGGAGCTCTACCTCGTGGAGGGCCTGGAGGGTGGGGGCTTCGCGCTCGTCACCAAGACGCACCAGGCGCTCGTGGACGGGGTGGAGGCCGTCGACATCGCCGAGGTCGTCCTCGACGACGAGCCGGTCGAGCAGGAGCCCCCGGCAGCGCCGTGGGCTCCCAGCCGCGAGCCCAGCGACGTCGAGCTCGTGGTCGGTGCCCTCGTGGGCGCCGTGCGTCGTCCGAGCCGTCTGCTCGACGTGGCGCGGAGCGGTGCCGGCGAGCTGAAGGACGCGGGGGAGCGCGTCACCGCCGGGGTCGGCCAGGTGGTCTCGGCGCTGGCCAGCACCTCGCGCAGCACCAACCGCAGCCCGCTCAACGGGCACACCGGGTCGGCCCGCCGGTTCGTCACCGTCGACACCGACCTCGAGGACTACCGGGTCGTGCGCAGCGGTGCCGACCGCGGCGACGTCGGGCTCCAGCCGAGCGTCAACGACGTCATCCTGGCGGTGATCGCGGGCGCGCTCCGCGCCTGGCTGGAGTCGCGCGGCGAGCACGTCACCCGCAGCACGTCCGTGCGCGTCCTGGTCCCCGTCAGCGTCCACGACGGCACCGACGACGGCAGCGGCGACCGGCTGACGGCCTGCTTCATCGACCTCCCCGTCGGCGAGCCGACGCCCCTGGTCCGCCTGCACCAGATCGCCTACGCCATGTGGCGCCAGGTCGACCGGGGTCGCGCGCTGGGTGCGGCCACCCTGGCGGGCCTGGCGGGGTTCGCGTCTCCCACCCTGCACTCCCTGGGGTCCAGGCTGGGGGCGGCGGCGTCGCGCAGCCTGTTCAACCTCGTGGTGACCAACGTGCCGGGACCCCAGACCCCACGCTTCCTCGGCGTCGCGACCATGACCGACACCTATCCCGTGATGCCGGTGGCCGAGGGGCAGGCGCTCGCGATCGGGGTCACGTCCTACGACGGTCAGGTCCACTACGGCATCAACGCCGATCGCGACCTCGTGCCGGACCTGGACGTGCTCGCGGCCGCGATCACCGAGAGCCTCGGCGAGCTGCTCGACCACGCCTGACCGCATCGACCGCCACCACCAGAGGAGCCCCATGTCCCTGCGCCGCGTCTACGTCGCCCTCGATCCGTCCGACCTGCACCAGCTCGCCGACGAGGGCCGGGTGGAGGTCGACGGGAGGCCTGCGCGGGCCGTGACGGCAGCCGTCCGCCGCGAGCTCGCCGAGGTCGACGAGGAGGAGCAGGAGTATGACGCCCTGCTGGAGTGCGCGGCCGCCGCCTCGGAGCGCGCCGGCTCGTCGCGACGCGTCGTGGCCGCGGCGGACCTGCCCGAGGCTGCGGTGCACGACGTCGCCGACGGCTACGCCGAGGTGACGCTCGACGGCCCGCTGCCGCGCGAGCGGCTGGTGTCCTTCCACGTCGACGAGACGACCGAGCACCAGGACGCCGACCTGCTGTGGCACGACGTCACGGAGCTCGAGCAGGTGATCTCCCTGGCCGAGGGCCGCTGAGCGACGCTCGCTCGGCTAGGCCGGCAGGTCGTGCAGGCGCGCGTCGACGGCGGCCAGCACGCGCCGCATCCGGACGACCTCGGCGCGGTGCCGTGCGGTGGCGAGCACGCGCTCGTCGTCCCCCGCCGGTGGGTGGGACTGCAGGTCGGACAGGTGCGTGGCGTGCGCCTGCAGACCTGAGGCGAGCCGGTCCATCGCCTCCAGCAGGCCACGCTCCTCGTCCGTCGTGGATGACCCGCCAGGCTCGCGCGCAACGGCCAGCGCGTCGGCGACCCGGCCGTGGTGGCGGCGCAGGGCGGCGGCCAGCGCCGAGCAGGACGCCGGGTCGCCGGCGGGCGCGGCATACGGGCTCATGACCCGACCAGCTCGGTCGAGCGGTCCTGCAGGGTCGCCAGGCGGGAGGCGAGCCGCACGAGCGTGTCCGACAGGGCCTCCTGCAGCTCCGGCGCCGGCTCGGGTGCCGACCAGGTCAGGTCCTCGACCGCGTCGTCCAGCACCTGCGCGAGGTGACGCCAGGCGTCCCCGGCGCCGGGGGAGGAGGTCGCGGTGGGGGCGGGCACGCGCACGACTCTAGCGGGCCCCGGGAGGCCTGACGGCGGTGTCCACAGGCCCCTGACGCGATCGCAAGGATGAGGGTCCAGGGCCGGACCGACCGGAGGATCGGTGGCCCGCCCGCCACCCTGGTCCACATCCTGCGGGTGCGGAGCCGGGCGAGGCGCAGGGGTCGCCTGCGCGGCACGGCGTCGGGAGGCTAGTCTCGGGGTGGTGCACACCGTCGTGCACGACGTCGAGATCGATGAGGTACCCACAGGCCATGTCTGCATCCTTCGACCAGACCCGCACGGAGCTGCTGACCGCAGCCGCGGAGGTGGCAGGTCGCTCCCGGGACGGCACAACCGCCCAGCTCCTGCCCCGCTACTACCGACACACCGTCGACGAGGACCTGCGGGCGCGCGCGCCCGAGGACCTGCTCGGCGCGGCGCTGTCGCACCGAGAGCTGGCGCGACGCCGAGCGCCGGGGCGAGCGAGCGTGAGGGTCTTCACCCCCACGGTCGCGGAGAACAAGTGGTCCTGCGGGCACACGGTCGTGCAGACCGTCACCGACGACATGCCCTTCCTCGTCGACTCGGTCACCGCCGCGATCATGGCCGGGGGGCGCACGATCCACCACGTGGTGCACCCGCAGCTCGTCGTGCGGCGCGACGCCGTGGGCGAGCTCGTCGAGGTGCTGGACGTCGACCCCGAGGACGCGCCAACGGGCGAGTTCGGCATCCACGTCGAGTCGTGGATGCACGTGGAGATCGACCGTGAGTCCGACGCGCCCGACCTGCGGGAGGTCCAGGAGCGGCTCGAGCAGGTGCTCGGGGACGTGCGCGAGTCGGTCGAGGACTGGTCCAAGATGCGTGACCGGGCTCGTCAGACCGCGGACGCCTTGCGCGAGGACCCGCCCGGTCCGGTGAGCGACGGCGAGGTCGACCAGGCGGTCCGGCTGCTCGACTGGCTCGCCGCGGACAACTTCACCTTCGTCGGGTGCCGCGACTACGCCCTGCAGGAGGACGGCGACGACTTGTCGCTGCACGCCGTGCCGGGCACCGGGCTCGGGATCCTGCGCTACGACGAGCGGCAGGCCTCGGTCCCGCACCTCGTCGGCGCCGTGCGTGACAAGGCCCGCGAGCCGCACCTGCTCATCCTGACCAAGGCCAACTCGCGCTCCACCGTGCACCGCTCCGGCTACCTCGACTACATCGGGGTCAAGACCTTCGACGCCGACGGCGTGGTGACGGGGGAGCGCCGCTTCCTGGGGCTGTTCACGTCGGGGGCCTACACCGAGTCGGTGATGCGGGTGCCCGTCGCGAGCGACAAGGTCCGCGAGGCGCTGCGCCTGTCCGGCTACGCCCCGGAGAGCCACGACGGCCGCGACCTCGTCAGCGTGCTGCAGACCTTCCCCCGGGACGAGATCTTCCAGTCCGAGCCGACCGAGCTCGCCGAGACCGCGAAGTCCATCATCCACGCCAAGGTGCGCCGCCAGCTGCGGGTGTTCCTGCGCAAGGACGTCTACGGCCGCTTCACCTCCTGCCTCGTCTACCTCCCGCGCGACCGCTACAACACGACGGCCCGCCTGCGGATCGAGGCGCTGCTGCGCGACACCTTCGGCAGCGACCAGATCGACTACACCACCCGCGTCAACGAGTCGACGCTGGCCCGCCTGCACTTCGTCGTGCGCGTGCCGCGAGGCGTCTCCCTGCCCGACGTCGACCGAGAAGCCTTGGAGCGCAAGATGATGGAGATCACCCGGGCCTGGGGCGACGACCTCGCCGAGGCCGTCACCCAGGAGCACGGCGAGGAGGACGCGGCCCGGATCCTGAAGTCCTATGGCCAGGCCTTCTCCGAGTCCTACAAGGAGGAGTTCTCCGCCCGCGTCGCCGTCGTCGACCTGGACCACCTGGACTCCGTGCCCGGCGACGGCCTGGGCCTCAACCTCTACCACTCCCTCGGGGCGCCGGGCGACGAGCGCCGGATGAAGGTTTACACCGAGCAGGAGCTCTCGCTGTCGCGACTGCTGCCGATCTTCACCCACCTCGGGGTCGAGGTCACCGACGAGCGGCCCTACACCGTGGACCGCGCCGGTCGTGCGCCCGCCTTCGTCTACGACTTCGGGCTCAAGGCCGACTCCGCCGGCGTGTGGGAGGACCACGGCGGTGACGTGCGTCAGCACGTCCAGGAGGTCTTTGCCCAGGCCTGGTCCGGCGAGATCGAGTCGGACTCGCTCAACGCGCTGGTGCTGCGCGCCGGCCTCACGTCCCGCCAGGTCGTGATCCTGCGCTCGATCGCCAAGTACCTCCGCCAGGCCGGCACCACCTTCACGGCGGGCTACATCGAGTCCGTCCTCACCGGCAACCCCGAGATCAGCCGCATGCTCGTCGAGCTGTTCGAGACGCGCTTCGCCGTCGGCACCTACGCCGACGACGAGCGAGGGATCCAGGAGCGGCACGGCGCCGAGCAGGCCGTGGCCGACCGCATCACCGACGCGCTCGAGGAGGTCGCGTCGCTGGACGCCGACCGGATCCTGCGGTCCTTCCTCGGCACGATCCAGGGCGTGCTGCGCACGAACTTCTACCAGCACCAGGACGACGGCACGCCCAAGACCTACCTGTCGATGAAGCTCGACCCCCACGCCGTCCCCGGCCTCCCGGCCCCGAAGCCGAAGTTCGAGGTCTGGGTCTACAGCCCCCGCGTGGAGGGCGTCCACCTGAGGTTCGGCAACGTCGCGCGCGGTGGCCTGCGCTGGAGCGACCGGCGCGAGGACTTCCGCACCGAGGTCCTCGGGCTGGTCAAGGCGCAGATGGTCAAGAACGCCGTCATCGTCCCCACCGGGTCCAAGGGCGGCTTCTTCGCCAAGCAGCTGCCCGACCCGGCGGCCGATCGTGACGCCTGGCTGGCCGAGGGGATCGCGGCATACAAGCTGTTCATCTCCGGGCTGCTGGACCTCACCGACAACCGGGTGGGTCAGGAGATCGTGCCGCCGCGCGACGTCGTCCGGCACGACCCCGACGACCCCTACCTCGTGGTCGCGGCGGACAAGGGCACGGCGAGCTTCAGCGACACCGCCAACGGCGTGGCCCAGTCCTACGGCTTCTGGCTGGACGACGCGTTCGCCTCGGGCGGCTCGGCGGGCTACGACCACAAGGGCATGGGCATCACCGCCCGCGGTGCCTGGGAGTCGGTCAAGCGCCACTTCCGCGAGCTCGGCCTGGACACCCAGACCGAGGACTTCACGGTCGTCGGCGTCGGCGACATGAGCGGCGACGTCTTCGGCAACGGCATGCTCCTGTCGGAGCACATCCGCCTGGTCGCGGCCTTCGACCACCGGCACATCTTCGTGGACCCCTCGCCGGTGGCCGACAGCTCGTATGCCGAGCGCCGGCGCCTGTTCGACCTGCCGCGATCCTCGTGGGCGGACTACGACGCCTCGCTGATCAGCGAGGGCGGCGGCATCTATCCCCGGTCCGCCAAGTCCGTGCCGGTCTCGCCGCAGCTGGCCGAGGCGCTCGGGATCGCCGACGCGCCCGCGTCGATGACCCCGGCCGAGCTGATGCGGGCGATCCTGCAGGCGCCGGTCGACCTCGTGTGGAACGGCGGCATCGGCACCTACATCAAGGCGTCGACCGAGGTGCACGCCCAGGTCGGTGACCGCGCCAACGACGCGATCCGCGTCGACGGCCGCGACCTGCGCTGCCGGGTCGTCGGCGAGGGCGGCAACCTCGGCGCGACCCAGCTCGGCCGCATCGAGGCCGCCAAGGCCGGCATCCACGTCAACACCGACGCGGTCGACAACTCGGCGGGCGTGGACACCTCGGACCACGAGGTCAACATCAAGATCCTGCTCACCGGCCTGATGAAGGACGGCGACCTCACCCTCAAGCAGCGCAACGAGCTGCTGGCGTCCATGACCGACGAGGTCGCCTACCAGGTGCTCCGCGACAACTACGAGCAGAACGTCCTGCTCGGCAACGCGCGCTACCAGGAGCACGCGATGCTCCCCACGCACCGGCGGCTCATCGCCTGGCTGGAGGAGCGCGGCGAGCTCGACCGCACGCTGGAGTTCCTGCCCGGGGACGCCGAGCTGGACGAGCGCGGCGAGGCCGGCCACGGCCTGACCTCGCCCGAGGCCTCCGTCCTGATGGCCTACGCCAAGCTGGCGCTCAAGGCGGACCTGCAGTCGAGCGGCCTGGCCGACGAGCCGTTCTTCACCCGGACGCTCGCCGAGTACTTCCCGGAGCCGGTGCGGGGACGCTATGCCGAGGAGCTGCAGCAGCACCCGCTGCGACGCGAGATCATCGTCAACTCGGTGGTGAACTCCCTGGTCAACCGCGGCGGCATCACCTTCGCGTTCCGCGCGATGGAGGAGACGGCGGCCAGCCCCGAGCAGATCACCAAGGCCTTCGTCGTGGCCCGCGAGGTGTTCGGCCTGCGGGACTTCGTCGAGCAGGTCGAGGCGCTGGACACCAAGGTCCCCACCGACACGCAGACGTGGATGTATCTCGAGTTCCGTCGCCTGCTGGACCGCGCCACCCGGTGGTTCCTGCAGAACCGCCCGGCCAACCTCGACGTCGAGGCCGAGATCGAGCGGTTCGCCGACACGGTGCGGCGCGTGCAGCCCCAGGTGGCGGGCCTGCTCCAGGGCAGCGAGCACGAGCGGCTGCGCGAGCAGGCCGACCGGCTCGTCGACCAGGGCGTGCCGGAGGAGCTCGCGGTGCGGGCCGCCGGGCTGCTCGACCTCTACTCCGTCCTCGACATCGTCGAGATCGCCCGTGAGACCGAGCGCCCCGGCGACGCCGTGGCCCGGCTCTACTTCCTGCTCTCGGAGCACTTCGGCGTCGACAGCCTGCTGACGCGGGTCTCGGCCCTCCCTCGCGAGGACCGGTGGGACGCCCTGGCCCGCGGCTCGATGCGGGACGACCTGTATGCCGCCCTCGGCGCCCTCACGATGGCGGTGCTGGGATCGGCCGGGGACCTGCAGGACCCCGGCGAGCAGATCGAGCGGTGGGAGCAGCTCCACGCCGACCAGCTGGGTCGCGCGCAGACGTCGCTCACCGGCATCGCGCGGATCGAGCGTCCCGGGATCGCGCCGCTGTCGGTGGCGCTGCGCACGCTGCGCAGCGTGATCCGCAGCGGAGCGGCGGACTGACGGCGACCCCGCTCGCGGCGGGCCCCGGCATACGGCTCGCAAGGGTCGTGCGCCGGGGCTCGCCTCCGGTCACCTAGGGTGAGGACGTGGCGACCCTCACCGACATCCTGCGTGCCGAGACCGACCTGGACGACGTCGACCTCAACTGGCTCCGCCTGCTGGTGGGCGACTGGCAGATCATCTCGGACCTAACCTTCGCCGACCTGGTGCTGTGGGTGCCGACGCGGTCGGGGGAGTGGCTGGTCGTGGCGCACGCGCGCCCGACGACCGGGCGCATGGTGTTTGCCGAGGACATCGTGGGGACGCGCACCCCGCGCAGCCGCCGACCGCTCCTCAACGAGTCCTTCGCATCCAGGCGGACCGTTCGCGACCAGGACCCGGGCTGGATCGACGACGACGGGATCCGGCAGGACGCCGTCCCGGTCGTGCACAACGGCCGGGCGGTCGCGGTGATGAGCCGCTGCACCAATCCCGCCTACCTGCGGGTGCCGAGCCGGCTCGAGCTGACCTACATGTCCACCGGCGACGCCATGTGCCGGATGATCGCGTCGGGCGCGTTCCCCAGCAGCGAGGTCCCGACGGGGCAGCGGCGCGGGGCTCCCCGCGTGGGCGACGGCATCGTGCGTCTCGACGTCGACGGCGTCATCACCTATGCCAGCCCCAACGCCATCTCGGGCCTGCACCGCATCGGGCACGTCGGGGCCGTGATCGGGGTGACGCTCGCCGAGATCACGACGGGCGTGCTCCGGGACCACGCACCGGTCGACGAGACCCTCGCCCTGGTCGTGACGGGGCGCGCGCCGTGGAGCACCGAGGTCGAGACCCGCGCCGGCCACGTGACGATGCGCGCGATCCCCCTGGTCGAGCGCGAGCAGCGGGTCGGCGCGGTCATCATCATGCGCGACGTCAGCGAGCTGCGGCGCCGCGAGCGGGAGCTCATGACCAAGGACGCGACGATCCGCGAGATCCACCACCGGGTCAAGAACAACCTGCAGACCGTCGCGGCGGTGCTGCGCCTCCAGGCCCGTCGGATGCCGTCAGAGGACGCTCGCGTGGCCCTGCAGGAGGCGGTGCGGCGGGTGGGCACGATCGCGCTGGTGCACCAGACCCTCAGCCAGGCGCTGGACGAGACCGTGGACTTCGACGACATCGTCCGGCGGTCCAGCAGCTCGGTCGTCGAGGTGGCACGCACGGAGGAGCCCGTGCGCACGCAGCTCGTCGGGTCGTTCGGGCGGCTGCGGGCCGAGGATGCCACGTCGTTGTCGATGGTGATGGCCGAGCTCGTGTCCAACGCCGTCGAGCACGGCCTGGCCTCGACCGGTGGCGAGCTCGTCATCGAGGCGCGCCGCGACGCCGACCCGAACGACCCGTCGGACGACGCGGGGGAGCTGCTGACGGTGACCGTCTCCGACGACGGGGTCGGGCTGCCGGAGGGCTTCACGCCGCAGGGCGACAGCCTGGGCACCCAGATCGTGTCGAGCCTGGTCCAGGACCTGCGGGGTCACATCCGCTGGGAGCGCCGCGAACCCCGCGGGACGACCGTGACGTTCACCGCCAAGCTGCGTCCCGAGGGCAAGCCGACCGACGACCTGGTCTGACCGCCGTCGCGTGGGGTCGGGGCGTGCGAGGTCCGCGCTGCGAGCGCTGAGCAGGCACGGTGCGGGGGTCGGGGGCGTGCGGGGTCCGCGCTGCGAGCGTCGGCTCGGCACGGCGCAGCTTCATGGGCCTGCTAGGCGCACGAACGACGGCGTCGCCACCCGGGGGTGGCGACGCCGTCGTTGGTGTGATGTGCCTGCGGGAGTCAGCTCGCGCGGCGGGCCCGGGCGTTGCGGCGCTTGAGAGCGCGTCGCTCGTCCTCGGACATGCCGCCCCAGACGCCGGCATCCTGACCGGACTCGATGGCCCACTTGAGGCAGGTGTCCATGACCGGGCAGCGTCGGCACACGGCCTTCGCCTCCTCGATCTGCATGATTGCCGGGCCCGTGTTGCCGATCGGGAAGAAGAGCTCAGGGTCCTCCTCAAGGCAGGCCGCGCGGTCGCGCCAGTCCATCTTGATCATGCTCCTTGCATTGACGATGCGGCCTGGGTGCGTGAGGGCATCCAGGGTTCCGTACCCTTGTGGGGTGTGGGAGATGTTGGGTCCAACGATGGACATGCCCAGCGTGTTCCGACCCGCTCTCGTCCACCATCACATCTGCCGCATCTGTGGCACAAGGGGTGGGCGTCAGAAGCTGTCGCCTACGCTTGTGGGTACCGTTTGATCGAGGAAAGCTCGTCGCACGCCGACTAGCAACCTTAGTAAAAACATGCCTCGTTGACTAGAGGCTGGGACGAATTCAGGGCCGATCGTGCGATCGGACCTGACCTTGGTCACGATTGAAGAGGATTGGTCACGTTGAGTAGCAGCAAACCAGCGCGAGGCGCGGCCACGAGCGCCGGGGCCGCACTCTGGTCGGCCCTCGTCCTGGCGATCCAGGCGGTCGTGGCCGTGGTGGCCGCGGGCTACTGGGCAGTGCAGATCGGGTCCGGTGGCACCGACGAGGTGGCGCGGAGCGTGGTCGAGCTCGTGCTGTTCCTCCTGGCCGCGGCGGGCTTCGTGGCGCTGGCGCGGGGACTGTGGCGCGGGAGCAGGTGGCCGCGCACCCCGACGGTGCTGTGGCACGTGCTGCTCGTGCCGGTGGGGATCAGCCTGTGGCAGAGCGGCGAGGTCGTGCTGGCCGCGCTGGTGCTGCTGGGCGTCACCGTGGCGATCGCCGGGATCGTGCTCTCCCGTCCCCACGGCTCGGGCGTCGACGCCTGAGGCGGCGACCCCGACCTCGACCCCCGCGCCGACCCGGACCCCGAGCCGGCGTCGGCCCCCTGCCTGCGTCTCCGAGGCGAGCACCAGCCGTATGACGGTCCGCCGGCGTCAGGCGCCGGCGACGGCCCAGCCCAGGGTGGCGGCCAGCACCCCACCGAGCACGTTGCCGCCGAGGTAGGTGCCGAGCAACGTCCACTCCCGGCGGTGCACGAGCTCGGCGCACCCGACGGCCAGCGGCGACCAGCTGCCGAGGCTGCCGGCGAAGCCCATCCCGACGAGGGCATAGAGCGGCTGCGCGAGGCCGCCGGCGACGAACCAGTGCAGCATCATGCCGATGAGCAGCGACGCCGTGACGTTGACCGCGGTCGTCGCGACGGCGCCGCGGGGGAGGTCCTCTCGGGATGGGGCGCGCAGCGCGACGGCATACCGGACCATGGAGCCGAGCCCGGCCCCGACGGCGAGGCACAGGGTGTCGACGAGCCTCATCGGCGCCACCTCGGACGGGCGGCGCGGACGGGCGAGGTGTGCTCGCGCGGGTCGCGGGACTGGACGGGGTGGGTGCCGGTGGAGGCCTGCCGGCGCACGGCCGAGCGTGGCCCCCCGGAACCGCCCGGACGGTCGGAGCGGTCGGGGCGCTCGATCAGCCTCATCGCGAGGTGCAGGCCTGCGACGGCGGCGGCGACGCCGACCAGGACGGTGGCGAGGAGGTAGACGACGGCGGTCGCGAGTCGCTGCGGGGCGAGCAGGATGACCTGGCCGGTGAACAGGCCGAAGGTCGTGAAGGACGCGAGCGCCCCGGTGAGAAAGGCGAGTGACCACAGGGGTCCGCGGCGCAGCAGGTAGGGCGTGAGGAAGCCGGCCAGCCCGCAGCCGATCGCCTGGGTGAGCAGGAGCGAGGTGGGGAAGTGGCCCGCGTCGTAGGGGACGAGCTCGCTGATGCCTGCTCGCAGGAGCGCTCCGCCGATCCCGCCCGCGGCGACCACGGCGAAGCGCGTCGTCGGGCTCAGGCGGGTGGTCACCCGTCGATTGTGCCCTGTCCCTGCAGGCGGTGGGTCAGCGCGACCTGCACGACGAGGGTGCGGCCACGATCGACCAGGACGCCGCGACCAGGTGGGGGTCCGTGCAGGCGGGGGAGGGCGACGCCGAGGAGGTCGCCGTCGGAGGCGTGGCGTGGCTGCAGGACGATGCCGGTGGCGGCGCGGCGGAGCTCCGTGGCGAGGCCGCGGTAGGTCGCAGCGAGGTGCTGGGTGGTGCCCGCGGCGACGACGGCGGCCCCACCGGGGTGGCTGACGGCGTGCCGCGCGAGCTCGACCAGGACCTGCTCGACGGGGCTGTCCAGCAGGCGCTCGACATCGTCGACGAGGACCAGCGTCGCGGGCTGCTGGGCGAGGTGCCGGCGCAGCGCTTCGTCGTCGCTCGGGCCCAGGACGCTGGCTGCGGAGCCCGAGACGGCCCACGCGGCCACCGGAGAGGGGCCGACAGCGATGACGAGCACCTGCTCGGTCGGCCGCCCGGATGCCTGCGCCAGGGTGATCAGGGTGGTGCTGCGTCCGCTGCCCGGTGGGCCGCACACGGTGACGACCGGCCGGAGGGCCAGGTCCAGCGCGACGGGGGTGGCGGTGTCCCCGCCGAGCCCGAAG
>NZ_DKGR01000051.1:1229-2678 GCF_002453335.1 Arsenicicoccus sp. UBA6765 | reverse complement strand
CCCCGCCGAGCCCGAAGGCGCGCGGATCTGCTTGCCGCAGAGCGTCGTCGGTGACCATGGCCGGCAGCGGTCGCAGGGCCAGCGGTGGTCGCCGACGGGCCGGCACCAGGTCACGGGCGAGCTGCCGCACGTCGTTCGGCTCGGTGAGGACGACCTGGACCTCGGCGTGGTCCGTGGCCCGGATGCCGCGCCCGGGAGGCTGGTGGTCCGGGCGGGCCGAGGCCGGGACGCCGCACAGGGCCAGGTCCGTCGCGTCGGCGAGCCGCAGCAGCAGACGCTCTCCCAGGTGGGTCGCGATCGACGAGGTCAGCAACGAGCGATCACCGGCGAGCACCACGACGAGGCCGTGCCCGGGCCCGTCGCGCAGGAGGCCGGTCAGGGCGTCCTGCAGGGCGGCACCGGTGAGAGGGTCCGCGCCGGCGAGGACGGCGTCCCACCGATCGACGAGGACCAGGACGGTCGGGTGCGCGTCGTCGGAGGCAACCTCGGAGGGCACGGTGGGGTGCAGCCCGGCGGCGAGCAGCTGCAGGAGACGCAGGACGCGACCCGGGTCGGCACGCGTCACGCGAGTGCCGCAGTGGGGCAGGGTCTCGAGGTCGCCGAGCCCGCCGTCTCCGTCGACGACGTGCAGGTGCAGCTGGTCTGCGGTGTGTCGCGAGACCGCCTCGACCGCGACGCTCCGCAGCAGGCTCGTGCGGCCGGTCCGGTGGGTCCCGACCACGGCGAGGTGACGACCGGCCTGCAGGTCGTAGTGCCAGACCGCTTGCTGCTGCTCGTGCGGGAGGTCCACCAGGCCCAGGGGCAGGGCGCCGTGGCCGTCGCTCGGGCCGGGGTCGGGCGGGAGGTCGGCGGGGTGGACGAGATCAGGCAACGGCGCGAGCCAGGGACTGGCCGGTCGGGACCGTCCCACGGCCGCCTCGCAGGTGGCGCGAACGAGGGCCGCGAGCTGGGTGTCTGGTCCGTTCCGGGCGGAGGACACGCGTCGCCCGTCCTCGAGCTCCACCGTTACGTCGCCGGTCGTGACGAGGGCCGGTGCTCCGGCCCACGCGGTCTGGAAGGCTCGAAGGCTTCCGTCGCCGGTCCGCCAGAGCGCGCGACCGGCCAGCCGGTCGCTGATCCGGGCCGCGTCGGGTGCCTCGATGACGTCCTCGGAGTCGGCGCGGTCACGCATGCGCAGGGCGATGCGAGCGTTGACGTTGGCACGGATGTCGGGCGTGACGACACCTGCCGGTCGCTGCGTCGCGAGCACGAGGTGGACGCCCAGGGAGCGACCGATCGTGGCGACGGTGAGCAGCCCCGGCACGAAGTCCGGGAGCTCCTGCGCCAGGACCCGGAACTCGTCGACGACGATCACCAGCCGGGGCACGAGCGGGTCGCCGGGCCGGCGGACCCGCTGGTAGGCCTCCAGGTCGACCGCGCCGGCAGCACGCAGGGCACGCTCGCGGCGGG
>NZ_DKGR01000051.1:0-1072 GCF_002453335.1 Arsenicicoccus sp. UBA6765 | reverse complement strand
GTCAGCTCGGCGCGCAGCGAGGTGAGGGCTCGACGGGCGAGGTGGGGGTCGAGGTCCGTGACGAGTCCTGTGGTGTGCGGCAGGGCGGCGCACTCGGCGAAGGCCGCCCCACCCTTGTAGTCGAGCAGCACGAGGGTGAGCTCGTCCGGCGGCAGCGCGAGAGCCAGCCCCGCGACGAGGGTCTGCAGCAGCTCGGACTTGCCGGCCCCGGTGGTGCCGCCGACGAGCACGTGCGGGCCGTCGGCGGCGAGGTCGAGGGTGATCGGGCCGCCTGCCGAGCGGCCGAGCGCTGCGAGGGGGTGCCGGGTGGGCCGGGTCCAGGCCGCGGCCACGTCGGTCGGGCTGTCCAGCCCGACGGGGCTGACGTCGGCCAGGGTCACCAGGTCGGGGGTGATGGCCGCCGCGCCCGAGGTGGACGCCCGCAAGGGCGCGAGCGCTCGCGCCAGCTCCCACGACACGTTGGGTCCGACCGCGTCGGGGACGGCGCCCGAGACCAGACCTCCGCCCGGCATACCGACTGAGGCCCGGCCATCGGGATCGAGTCGCAACCAGGCCCCGGCCGACGCCGGGAGCCGGTCCGGTTGCTCCGCGACGGTCAGGACCAGCACCGACTCACCTCCCACCCCGGACAGGAGCCGAGCGAGCAGCTCGTCCAGCCCGGCCGAGTCGAGCCCGGCGACCACCACCAGGTGCCGGGGTGATCCAGCCGCGTGCGGGCTGCCGAGGACGTCGTTCCCGAGCAGCTCCTCGATCAGGTCGGAGGCCGCCTGGGTGCCGACGACGGGCACGGGCGTCGTCGGCCGCTGCGAACGGTGCGGCAGCCAGCGGCTCCACTCCCACGACCGGGCCTGGCGGGGCGAGCCGGCCACCACGTCGATGGTCAGCGAATCTGGAGGGCACTCGACGGTGAGGGCGCCCACGACGGCCCGCGCGACGCCGATCGCGCCGGGTCCGCTCAGGCCGATGATGCGGGCCTCCGCCAGGTCCACGTCGACCGGGACGTCGTCCAGGGAGGGCCGGGTCAGGGCGCCGTCCGGCTCGCGGACGGCCGCGCGGGCCGGCAGCCGGGCGC
>NZ_DKGR01000035.1:0-3219 GCF_002453335.1 Arsenicicoccus sp. UBA6765 | reverse complement strand
CCATCGGTGGATCGAGGTTAAGCCGGTGTCCGTCGAACGGGGTCAACCCCACAATGGCGCCCGGAGGGGGCGGCGGGGCGGGGCGGAAGCGGAGGGGGCGGCGGCGCGGACCCGGTGAGCGCGGGGCTCAGGCGACGCCGAGGGCCGTCTTGACCGGCGTGATGCAGAAGTAGAGGACGAACAGCGCGGCCACGATCCACAGCAGCGGGTGGATCTCACGGGCCTTGCGGCGGGCGATCTTGACGACGACGTAGGCCACGAAGCCCGCGCCGATGCCGACCGAGATGGAGTAGGAGAAGGGCATCAGGACGATGGTGAGGAAGGCCGGGATGGCGATCTCCATGTCGTCCCAGTCGATGCCGGTGACCTGCTGCATCATCAGGAAGCCCACCACGATCAGCGCCGGGGTCGCGGCCTCGTAGGGAACGACCGCGACCAGCGGTGACAGGAAGGTCGCCAGCAGGAACATGATGCCGGTGACGACGGACGCGAGTCCGGTGCGAGCGCCCTCGCCGACACCCGCGGCCGACTCGATGTAGGACGTGTTGGAGCTGACCGAGCCCATGCCGCCGGCGATGGCGGCGACGGAGTCCACGACCAGGATGCGCTGGGAGCTGGGCGGGTTGCCCTCCTCGTCGAGCAGGCCCGCCTCGCCGCCGATGGCGACCATCGTGCCCATCGTGTCGAAGAAGTCGGCGAGCAGCAGGGTGAAGATCAGCAGCACGGCCGACACGAACCCGATCTTGCTGAACGACCCGAGCAGGTTGAAGTCACCGACCAGCGAGAAGTCCGGGAGGGCGAAGGGGTTCGAGGGGAGGGTGGGGACGTTGAGGCCCCACCCGGTGGGGTTGACGATCTTGCCGCCCGGACCGGTCTGCGAGCCGATGTGCAGCACCGCCTCCAGCACGATCGCGAGCACGGTGGCCCCGGCGATGCCGTAGAGGATGGCGCCCTTCACGTGGTTGACCATCAGCGCGATGATCAGGAACAGCCCGACCACGAAGGTCAGCAGCGGCCACCCGTTGAGGAAGCCGCCGATGCCCAGCTCGACCGGGGTCGGGCCGGCCGGCTTGCGCACGAAGCCCGCGTCGATCAGGCCGATGAGGGTGATGAACAGACCGATGCCGACCGAGATCGCCGTCTTGAGCTGCGCGGGGATCGCGTGGAAGACGGCCTTGCGGAAGCCCGTCAGCACGAGCACCAGGATGATGATGCCCTCGAGGACGATCAGGCCCATCGCGTCGGCCCAGGTCATCTGCGGCATCTGGGCCACGCCGTAGGCCAGGAAGGCGTTGAGCCCCAGCCCCGTCGCGAGGGCCAGCGGGAAGTTGGCCACGACGCCCATGAGGATCGTCATGAGCCCGGCGACCAGCGCGGTGCCGGCGGCCACGAGCATGCGCGCCCGGTCCGGGTCTCCCCCGCCGAGGAAGCCGCCCGTGGAGTCCGGGACGGTGCCGATGATCAGGGGGTTGAGCACCACGATGTAGGCCATCGTGAAGAACGTGACGATCCCGCCGCGCACCTCCTGGCCGACGGACGAGCCACGCTCGGTGATGCGGAAGTAGCGGTCGAGCCCGCTGGCGGGCGGCGCGTTGCGGGGGCGGCGGGAGGGGGCCTGCGTCATGTCCCCGGATCCTACCGGCGGGCCGTATGCCGTCCGCGCCCCCGCCACCAGTCGGTCAGGCACCCGGGTGACGCGGGCCGGGCATGCCTTGCGCGTCAGGCGGCCTCGCCGCACAGTTACCCGCGGGTCACGTGTCGGTGGCGCCGCGCTGGTTCCCGAGGCGCGAGCGCGCGACCGCGATCGGTCTGGTCACCCTCGCCAACCTGGTCGGCACCGCCATCGGGATGGTCCTGCCGACGGCCCTCGTCGACGCGCACGGTCCCGGCGTCATCGGGCCGCTGCAGCTCGGGATCGGTATGGCGGCGCTGGTCGCCGGCATCGCCTATCCCCTGCTCGTGACCGACCGCCCCGCCGGCGTCCCGGTCGACCTCACCGAGCGCGAGCTCGAGACCCACGGGATGCGGCACGCCCTGTCGGTGGGGCCGTTCCGGCGCTACCTGCTGGCGATCTTCATCGGGATGGGCGTCTTCAAGGGGATCACGCAGTGGGTCGCGGACATCGTTGCCCCGCGGGGCTTCTCGGCGACCGACGCCGGCAACGTCGGTGCCGCCATGCTGCTCGGCGGGGTCATCGGGTCGGTCTCGTTGTCGGCCTGGTCGGATCGCCTCGACCGGCGGGTGCCCTTCCTCGTGGCGGGGCTCGCGCTCGCCGCTCCCGCCGTCGTCGGGGTCGCCCTCGCGAGCTCCCTCGCGGGGCTGCTCGGCGCGGCCTTCCTGCTCGGGTTCTGCCTGGTGAGCCTGATGCCGATCGGCATGCAGTATGCCGCCGAGGTCACCTGGCCGACGCCGGAGGGCACGTCCAACGGCCTGGTCCAGCTGTGCGGGCAGGCGGCCGTGGTCTACGTCGCGCTGCTCTACGCGCTGCGCGCCCCGGACGGGAGCTACTGGCCCGGGCTGGTGCTGTCCGCGGTGCTGCTGCTCGGCGGGGCGCTGCGCTTTGCCCGGACCCCGGAGTCGCACGAGCACCACGCCCGAGCCACCACCTCGTCGATGTCCCCCTCGGGCACGTCCCCGTCGGGCCCGTCCCCCTCGAGCACGGGCCCGGGCGCTAGCCTGCAGGGGTGACCGACCAGCGGCCCCCGATCGACCCGACCACCGTGCCGGCGATGCGCGTGCGCACCGATCGCGTGGTGGCGCTCGGCACCTGGCTGTGGGTCGTGGCCCTGCTCGTCGTGCTGGTCGTGCCGTCGCTGCACCTCGACGGGCGCGCCTGGTGGCCGTGGGCCTGCGTGACGGGGATCGCGCTCGGCGTGCTCGGCCTGGCCTACGTCAGGAGCGGGCGCGGCGCCGACAAGGGCGCCTGACGGCGACGCGCCGGAGTCCGCCCAGCGCTCGGGCGTCGCCCGGGTGCACAACTGCTGCACATCGGCCGAGGAGCTTGCCGAGCTCCGTTGTGCCGCAACAGACCCCTCTCGCGAGGTCGCTTCGATGTGCAGCACTTGGTTGCGGGGCAGAGACCCTGCGACCCGCGTGCGGCCGGGGTGACGCCCGTGTCGCGGGTCTGCTCAGGCGTCGCCGGCGAGCTCGGCCACCCGCTGGGCGGCTGCGTCGGTCGCCGGGTCGGTGCGCGGCGTCGCCGGACCCGCGGGGGCGCCG
>NZ_DKGR01000052.1:1182-119743 GCF_002453335.1 Arsenicicoccus sp. UBA6765 | reverse complement strand
CCACACTCAGGTCGGAAGAGCCGGTGATCTCGACGACGTGACCGTCCTTGTTGAGCGGACGCGGGTTGGCCTCGTCGACGCCTGCCTTGCCGGTCTTGCCGCGGTCGGAGTTGTTGGTGCAGGCGGCATAGATGCGGCCGGTGACGAGGTTGGGCTCGACGTCCTCGGGGCGGTCCATCTTGGTCGGGCCCTTGCCGTTGGAGCCCACGGCCGCGTCGGCGGCCAGGCGGGTGTAGACGAGGACCTCCTCGAGGGTGAAGCCCTTGACCATGGACCGGCCACCCTTGGTGAGGGCGATCCACTCGCCGGAGCCGTCACTGACCTTGTCCTCCATGCCGTCGCCGTTGAACTGCGCGACGTAGAGGTCGCCCTCGGACAGCAGGCGCAGGTTGTTCTTGCGCGCGGCGTTGCCGGGGCGGGCGTCGTAGCGGCGCCGGGAGACGAACTTGTAGATGTAGTCGAACTTCTCGTCGTCGCCCATGTAGGCCACGACGCGACCGTCGTCGGCGACGATGACGTTGGCGCCCTCGTGCTTGAACCGGCCCATCGCGGTGTGCTTGACGGGCGTGGAGGTCGGGTCCATCGGGTCGACCTCGACGACCCAGCCGAAGCGGTTGGGCTCGTTGCGGAAGTCGGCGGTGCGGGCGTCCCAGCGGGGGTCGACCTTGGCCCAGCCGCGGGTGTCCTGCGTCGAGGACAGGCCGTAGCGCTTCTCCTCCTTGGAGGTTCCCTCGGCCTTGAAATACTGGTTGAAGTTCTCCTCGCCGGACAGGACCGTCCCCCACGGGGTGGTGCCGCCGGAGCAGTTGTTCATCGTGCCGCGCACGGTGCGACCGGTCGGGTCCTCCTTGGTGCGCAGCAGCGGGCTGCCGGCGGCGGGGCCGTCGACGGCGAAGGGCGTGTCCAGGGTGATGCGGCGGTTGAGGCGCCCGCCGCGGCGGTAGGTCCAGCGCTCGTCGCGCGCGGGGCGGGTGAGCTCGACGACGGACATCCCGTGGGCGGCCCAGGCGGTCCGGACGGCCTCGGCCGGGTCCATCGTGGGCGGGAACATGATGTTCTCGTTGGTGTACTCGTGGTTGCAGACCAGCAGGGCCTTCTTGCCGTGCTTGTCGGTCACGATGATGTCGGTGTAGTCGTTGTTGTAGCCGAACTGCATGGCCTGCGCCTCGGCCGACTGGTTCTCGGGGTCGAACATCGGGGCGCCCTTGAGGATCGGGTCGCCCCACCGGATGATCGGGGCATAGGTGAAGCCCCCGGGGACGGTGAGGCGGTCGACGTCCTCGGGCACCGGGGCGATGCCGATGAAGGACAGGCCGGACACACGTCGGGCGCCCTTGCCCTTGCCCTTGCCGCGCCCGTCGTCCTTGGCGTCCACCAGGGCGGCAGCAGGCTCGGCGGTGGCGGTCGCGACGGCCCCGAAGGCCAGTGCCAGGGCGCCGGCGCCACCCAGGACGGAGCGGCGGGAGAGCGCCGCGCCGGCGACCTCGGCGAAGGTCTCGTGGGTCGAGTCGTTGGGGATGGGCCTGGAGCAGGCGTCGCCGCAGCGGAGGTGGCAGGTGACGGCGCTGCGGTTGGCGTGCGTGATGCCGGCCATGGGCAGCAGGGTGCGCTCGTGGGTCACGGTGATCTCCCGATCGGTGCGAGGGGGTGGAGGGACGCCGGCCTGGACCGGGCGTTCGCGCCGAACCTAGCCAGCCCCACCGGCGCCGGGGAGGTGCCCGAGGTGGATGCCAGGTGAACGCTCCGTGAAAGCGCCCGAGACCGCGTGAGCACCCGTCACGATGCGTGAGGGGTCACTCCTCGTGGGCGTAGAACCGGCGATCGACGACGACCCTGGCCTGGCGCGCGATGCGCAGGTAGGTGTCCACGAGCAGCCCGCCCTCGCCGGGCCCCCGCCCGATGATCCGCGCGATCCCGTCCGCGTCCCGCGCGTCGGTGGTCACGCTCTCCACGGGACGCCCGCGCCAGAGCATCCCGGCGTTGCGCAGGTGCGAGGCGGACCCCCAGGCCTCCGTGAGCAGGTTGGCCTCGTCGTCGGCGAGCAGCCCGGCCGCGCGTGCGGCCTCGATGGCGGGCAGGGTGCCGGTGGTCCGCAGGGCGGGCACGTCGTGGCCGTGCTGCAGCTGGATCACCTGGACGGTCCACTCGACGTCGCTCAGCCCGCCGGTGCCGAGCTTGAGGTGCGTCCGGCGGTCGGCCCCCCGTGGCAGCCGCTCGCTCTCCATCCGGGCCTTGAGCTTGCGTATGTCGCGCAGCTGCGTCGCGCCGAGCCCGCCGTCGGGGTAGCGGTGGGGGTCGACGAGGGCGACGAACCGCTCCCCCAGCCCGGCGTCGCCGGCGACCGGGCGCGCCCGCAGCAGCGCCTGGCGCTCCCACGTCAGGGCCCAGCGCTCGTAGTAGGTGCGGTAGGACTCCAGGCTCCGCACGAGGGGGCCGCTCTTGCCCTCGGGCCGCAGGTCCGCGTCGACGCCGACGGCCGGCTCCGGGCCGCCCCAGGCGGTGAGGCGCCGCAGCTCCTGCACGACGGCGGTGGCCCGGCGCTGGAGCTCGGCCTCGTCGTGCGGGGTGCCCTCCTCGGGCTCATGGACGAACATGACGTCGGCGTCGCTGGAGTAGCCGAGCTCCGACCCGCCGAGCCGGCCCATCCCCACGACCAGCAGCCGGGTGCCGAGGGGTTCGCGCAGCTCCATCTCGACCTTGTGGACCGCGGTCTCGAGGGCGATCTCCAGCGTCGCGGAGGTGATCGCGGTGAGGGCCTCGCCGACGTCGGCCAGCGGGAGCAGGCCCACGAGGTCGGCGACGGCCACGCGGAAGAGCTCGTGACGTCGCACGCCCCGCACCGCGAGCATCGCGTCCTCGGGGGTGTCCTTGCGCTGCGCCGCGGACCGCATGACGGTGCGCAGCGACTGCAGGGAACGGGGGGTGAGGCCCACGTCGTCGCCGAGGACGGCGACGGCGTGCGGGGTGCGCTCGAGCAGCTCGGAGGCGAACCGGCTGGAGGACAGGACGTGGGCGAGCCGTTGGGCGGCGCTGCCCTCGTCGCGCAGCATCTTGAGGTACCAGTGGGTGGTGCCCAGCTCCTCGCTGACCTTGCGGAAGGACAGCAGGCCCGCGTCGGGGTCGGCGCCGTCGGCGAACCACCCGAGCATGACGGGGAGCAGGGTCCGCTGGATGGCGGCTCGTCTGGAGAGTCCCTCGGTCAGCGCCTCCAGGTGGCGCAGCGCCCCGCGGGGGTCCCGGAAGCCCAGGGCGGCCAGGCGGTCGCCGGCGGCCTCCGGCGTGAGCCGCCCCTCGCTCGCCGACAGCCGGGCGACGGCGGACAGCAGGGGACGGTAGAAGAGCCGCTCGTGCAGCCGGCGCACCTCGCGGGCCCGGCGCTGCCACTCCTTGACGACGACGGTGGCGGGGTCGCCGTCCAGGTGCAGGGACCGGCCCAGCCGGCGCAGCTCGGCCTCGGCCGTCGGCATCAGGTGGGTGCGCCGCAGCCGATAGACCTGGATCCGGTGCTCGAGCGACCGGAGCAGCCGATAGGCCTCGTCGAGGACCGCAGCGTCGTCGCGCCCGACGTAGCCGCCGCGGGCGAGCGTGGCCAGGGCCTCGAGGGTCGTGCCCGAGCGCAGGCTCGGGTCCAGGCGACCGTGCACGAGCTGCAGGAGCTGGACGCTGAACTCGACGTCCCGCAGCCCGCCAGGACCGAGCTTGAGCTGCCGGTCGGCCTCCTTGGCCGGGACGTGCTGCTCCACGCGGCGGCGCATCGCCTGGACGTCCTCGACGAAGTTGTCCCGCGACGACGCCTCCCACACGAGGGGGGTGACCGCGTCGAGGTAGCGCCGGGACAGCTCGGCGTCGCCCGCCACGTGCCGCGCCTTGAGCAGCGCCTGGAACTCCCAGGTCTTGGCCCAGCGCTGGTAGTAGTGCAGGTGGCTCGCGACCGTGCGGACCAGCGGGCCGTTCTTGCCCTCGGGGCGCAGCGCCGCGTCCACCGGCCACAGGGAGCCCTCGGCGGTCGAGGACGCGCACGCGCGCATGAGCGCGCTCGCGACCTGGGTGCCGACGCGCATCGCCTCCATCTCCTCGGGGCTGCCGGGCTCGACCCCCTCGTCGGCCGGCTCGCACACGAAGATCACGTCGACGTCGCTGACGTAGTTGAGCTCGCGCCCCCCGCACTTGCCCATGCCGATCACCGACAGGCGCACGCTCTCGGAGCCCTCGGTCTCGGCGCAGGCCACGACGTGCGCGGCCTCCAGCGCCGCGGCGGCCAGGTCGGCGAGCGAGCGGGCGGTGTCGGGCAGGGTCATGAGCGGGTCGTCGCTGGTCATGTCCAGCGCGGCGATGGCCAGCAGCTCACGGCGATAGGTCGCCCGGATGGCGTCGTGCGCCTTGTCCGTGGGGAGGTCCCGGACCGCCTCGGTCATGACGGCGACGAGCTCCTCGGCCGTATGCCGGGAGGCACCGACCGCCCGCCGCCAGTCCTGCGGGTGGGACACGAGGTGGTCGCCGAGCGCGGACGACGCCCCGAGCACGTGCAGCAGCCGGTCGCGACCCGCGGGGTCCTCGCGCAGTGCCCGGCCTAGGTCACCGGCCGGCCCCCGGTCACGGCCGTCGCCGGTCAGGGCCTCGGCCAGCCGGACCAGCGACAGCAGCGCCAGGTCGGGGTCAGCCGTCGTGCGCAGGGCACCGACGAGCGCGTCGCGCGCGTCCCCCACCAGCGTCGTCACGGCGGGGTCGTCGAGCAGCGTCTGGGCCCGCGACGGGTCCTGGAAGCCCTGCCGGGCGAGCGCGCCCGTGGCCGAGGTCGCCCGCGACGTGGCGGCGGGCTGCGACGTGGGCTGGGCGCTCGTCATACGACCGGTCAGAGCCGCGGGAGCAGGCGCTCGAGCTCGAAGGGGGTCACCTGGGAGCGGTACTCCTCCCACTCCTGGCGCTTGTTGCGCAGGAAGAACTCGAAGACGTGCTCGCCGAGAGTCTCGGCGACCAGGTCGGAGCGCTCCATCGCGTCGATGGCGCGGCCGAGGGACCGGGGCAGCGCCTCGATCCCGAGGGCACGCCGCTCCGAGTCCGTGAGCGCCCAGACGTCGTCCTCGGCCTCCTCCGGCAGCTCGTAGCCCTCCTCGATGCCCTTGAGCCCGGCGGCCAGGAGCACGGAGTAGGCGAGGTAGGGGTTGGCGGCGGTGTCGAGGGTGCGGATCTCGACCCGGGTCGCCTGGCCCTTGTTGGGCTTGTAGAGCGGGATGCGGACCATCGCGCTGCGGTTGGCGTGCCCCCAGCAGACGTAGGCGGGTGCCTCGCCGCCACCCCACAGGCGCTTGTAGGAGTTGACCCACTGGTTGGTCACGGCGGTGAGCTCTGGCGCGTGGCGCAGCATGCCGGCGACGAACTGCCGCCCCACCTTGGACAGCTGGTAGCGCGACCCCGGCTCGTAGAAGGCGTTGTTGTCGCCCTCGAACAGCGAGACGTGGGTGTGCATGCCCGAGCCCGGGTGGTCGGCGAGGGGCTTGGGCATGAAGGAGGCGTAGACGCCGTGCTCCAGCGCGACCTCCTTGATGACCGTGCGGAAGGTCATGATGTTGTCGGCCATGCTCATCGCGTCGGCGTAGCGCAGGTCGATCTCGTTCTGGCCCGGGGCGCCCTCGTGGTGGCTGAACTCCACCGAGATGCCCATCGACTCCAGCATGGTGATCGCGGCCCGGCGGAAGTCGTGGGCCGTGCCCTGCGGGAGGTGGTCGAAGTAGCCGCCCTGGTCGATCGGGCGCGGCGGGTTACTCACGCGCCGCGAGCCGTCGCCGTCCTGCTCGAAGAGGAAGAACTCGATCTCGGGGTGGACGTAGAACGTGAAGCCCATGTCCGCCGCCTTGGTCAGCGTGCGGTGCAGGACGTGCCGCGGATCCGCCAGCGACGGCTGCCCGTCGGTGGAGTGCAGGTCGCAGAACATGCGGGCGGTGCCCGGGGACTCGCCCCGCCACGGCAGCACCTGGAAGGTCGTGGGGTCGGGCTTGGCGAGCATGTCGGCCTCGTTGACCCGGGCCAGCCCCTCGATCACCGACCCGTCGAAGCCGATGCCCTCGGAGAAGGCCGTCTCCAGCTCCGCCGGCGAGATGGCCACCGACTTCAACGTGCCGAGCACGTCGGTGAACCACAGTCGTACGAACCGGATGTCGCGCTCCTCGATGGAACGCAGGACGAACTCCTCCTGGCGATTCATGACCCCAGCCTCCCCCACAGTTGTTTCGCCCGCGTTACGGGCGCGCTGGCGTGCCGCGGACGGCCCGGCGGCAGAGGGACCCCGCCCTGCCGACCACCAGGCCCGGGAGTAGTGTGACAGCACGCCGGTTCACCCCGGACCGGTCGACGAGGATCGGAAACGGATCGAGGTCCGCCATGGCAGAGCAGAGCAGCGAGTCGGTCGACAAGGCCATGGACACCACCGTGAGCGTGAGCCGCGTGGTGTCCCACCCCATCGACAGCGTCTGGAACGTCCTCATGAAGCCGCACGGTGCGGAGGCCCTCCTCGGCGAGGGTGGAGAGCTCGGCAGCAAGGGAGAGCCCTGGCGCGCCAAGGACGGGTCGCACGGCGTGGCCCGCAGCTTCCACCCCCTCGAGCAGATCAGGTTCTCCTGGCACCCGGACGATTCCGCCGACTCCCCTGCCTCCGTGGTCGAGCTGGACCTCGCCAAGGACGGCGAGTCCACCACCCGCCTGGACGTCACCCACAGCAACCTGCACCCCGGCGCCGACCGGGACGCGCTCAAGGCGCGCTGGGAGACGGCCCTGGAGCGGATCGAGCAGGACGCGCTCTGAGTCGAGGGGCGTCGCCCCGGCGGCCAGGGCCCCGGGCACGGCCTGCGGCAGGCACGGCAGGAGCCGGCCACCCCGTGCGGGGGTGGCCGGCTCCCGGCATACGTGGGTGGGTCAGCCCGGCATCGACCAGGGTCAGAGGCCGAGGGTGCCGGGCGCGTCCGGCTCGTCGCCGTCCTCGCGGGCCCGGCGCTCGTCCTCCTCGTCCCATGCCTCGGTGCGCGAGCGCGCGGTCGTCAGTGCCTCGCGGGCCTCGGCCTCGGAGCCGTAGGGTCCCATGACGTCCTCGTCGCGCGAGCGATCCTGGTCGGTCTCCACCTGGTTCGTCTTCACGTTGTACCAGTAGGCCATCGTCGGTCTCCTCCTCGAGCTGGCGGTCGTGCGTCCTGATTGGGGTGCCGCCCGCGCGGCTCCCTAGACTGCAGCCTATGTCGATCAGCCCTGCCGCCGTCGTCCCCGGCCGCGTCTCCGCACGTCGCGCCGTCCCCTCCCAGATCGAGCGGCCGCACTACGTCGACCGCGGGCAGGACATCCGCGAGGACGGCGACCGGCTGGTCAAGGACGCCGAGACCATCGAGCGCATGCGCGTCGCCGGTCGGATCGCGGCCGAGGCCATGGCCGTCGGCGCCGAGCTGGTCGCGCCGGGCGTCACGACCGACCAGATCGACCGCGTGGTGCACGAGTTCGTCTGCGACGCGGGCGCCTATCCCTCGCCCCTCGGCTACAAGGCCTTCCCCAAGTCGCTGTGCACCAGCGTCAACGAGGTCATCTGCCACGGCATCCCCGACTCGCGCCCGCTCGAGGACGGCGACATCGTCAACCTCGACGTGACCGTCTTCGTGGACGGCGTGCACGGGGACACCGACGCGACCTATCTCGTCGGGGACGTGGACGAGGAGTCCCGCCTCCTGGTCGAGCGCACCCACGAGGCGATGATGCGCGGCATCAAGGCGGCGCGCCCGGGGCGCGAGGTCAACGTGATCGGTCGCGTCATCGAGTCCTACGCCCGGCGGTTCGGCTACGGCGTGGTGCGGGACTACACCGGGCACGGGATCGGCACCGAGTTCCACAGCGGCCTGATCATCCCCCACTACGACGCGGCGCCCGCCTACGACACCGTCATCGAGCCCGGCATGACCTTCACCGTCGAGCCGATGCTGACGCTCGGGGGTGGCAGCGACTGGGACCTGTGGGACGACGGCTGGACCGTCGTCACCGCCGACCTGAGCCGCTCCGCGCAGTTCGAGCACACCATCGTCGTGACCGATAACGGTGCGGAGATCCTGACGGCGGTGTGAGTCGTCATACGCTGGATCTCATGACCTCACGCAGCACCAGCCTCCCCCTCGGCATCGACGTCGGGGGCAGCGGCATCAAGGGAGCCCCTGTCGACCTCGAGACCGGCGAGTTCGCCGCCGAGCGGGTCCGGATCCCGACCCCCGAGGACTCGACCCCCGAGGCGGTCGCCGACGTGATCGCGCAGATCATCGACCAGCTGGACGAGGTCGGTCCTGACGCACCGGTCGGCATCACCGTGCCCGGCGTCGTGACCCACGGCGTCGTGCGCTCGGCGGCCAACATCGACAAGCGCTGGATCGACTGCGACGCCGACGCGCTGTTCACCAAGCGGCTCGGCCGGGACGTCCACGTCGTCAACGACGCCGACGCGGCGGGCATCGCCGAGGTGCGCTACGGCGCGGCCCAGGGCAAGGACGGCTTCGTCATCCTCACGACGCTCGGCACCGGGATCGGGATCGCCCTGATCCACGACGGCGTCCTGATCCCCAACGCCGAGCTGGGGCACCTGGAACTGGACGGCCACGACGCGGAGACCCGCGCGTCCAACGGCGTGCGCGAGGCCAAGGACCTCTCCTGGGAGGAGTGGGCCGAGCGGCTGCAGCGCTACTACTCCCACCTGGAGGACCTGCTGTGGCCGGACCTGTTCGTCGTCGGAGGCGGCGTCTCCAAGAAGGCGAAGAAGTTCCTGCCGCTGCTCGACCTGCGCACCCCGATCATCCCGGCGACGCTGCTCAACAGCGCGGGCATCGTGGGCGCGGCGGCGCTGGCGGCGGACGAGGCGGCCCGCCGCCACTGACCCGCCGGCGGCGAAGGCCTCCGGACCCGCCGGCGGCCGAGGCATCCGCCGGGGTTCGTCCCCCAGGCTGATGCCTTCGCCCCCGGCGGGTATGACGTCCTCCGGCTCAGGCGATGCCGGCGGGCTCAGGTGGTGCCGGCGGGCTCAGGTGAAGTCGCGGGCGTCCCCGCTGGCGAGGTCCACGACCTCGGTCCGCTCGGGGCTGAACCTCGTCGCGTGGTCGAGATAGATGCCGCGACCGGCGGGTGCGAGCAGACCGTCGTGCACCGGGACGGCATACCTCGGCGCGATGCGCCGGACGAAGGCGACCGTCTCCTTGCTCGCGCACCACGGCGCGTTGAGCGGCATCGCGAGGACGTCGACCGGACCGGGCTCGGCGTCGTAGGCGTCGCCGGGGTGGAAGACCGTCGGCTCGCCGTCGGCGCTGATGACCACGCCGGTGTTGCGGACCCGCGGGATGAGCTCGTTGATGACGGCGTGCTGCTCACCCACGCCGCGCAGGGAGACGTCGCCGACCCGCACCTCGTCGCCGCCCACGAAGGGCACCGAGCCGGGCACCTCCACCAGGTCCCTGGCCTCGGCCTCGACGTACCACGCCGCGTCGGGGTTGCCCTCGCGCAGCGCGGGAAGCCGGTCGGGGTCCAGGTGGTCGGGGTGCTGGTGGGTGACGACGACGGCGTCGAGATCGCGCAGCTCCACCCAGCCGCGGGCCAGGGTGCCCGGGTCGACCAGGATGCGCTGGTCGGCGATCTCGACCAGGAGACAGGCATGTCCGAGATGTGTCAGGCGCATGCCTCAACCCTAGGCGTCGACCCCCTGCAGCACCACGGGACGCACCTCGGAGAACCGCACCGCGTCGCGTCCCCCGGCCTTGGCGGCATACAGGGCGACGTCGGCGCGGGCCACCATCGCCGCGACGCTCTCGATGCCGTCCCACACCGCCACGCCGCCGGAGAAGGTCTGGCCGGTCTGGGCCGCTCCGCGCAGCCCTTCCAGCAGGAGGCGCACGTTGTCCGGGTGACGCCCCTTGGCCAGCATGAGGAACTCCTCGCCGCCGTGGCGGCTGAGGAAGACGTCCGGGGGCAGGCTGCGGCGCCACGCGGACGCGGTCGTCTCGAGCAACCGGTCGCCGGCCGGGTGGCCGTGCAGGTCGTTGAACCCCTTGAAGTGGTCGAGGTCGAGCAGGGCGACCACCAGCGACACGTCCTGCTCGACCGCCTCCGCCACCATCCGGTGCATCTCCGCCTCGCCTGTGCGCCGGTTGGGCAGGGACGTCAGGTGATCCGTCCGGGCCAGGGCCTGCAGCTGGCCGCGCTGCTGGTCGACCAGCCGCATCATCCGGCCCAGCCGCAGCATGACCAGCCCGAAGACCACCGCCGTCATCAGCAGCAGCGGCCAGGCGCTGAGGCCCTGCGGCCGGTCGTGCTCGCGCAGCAGCATCAGCGGCGGCATCACCGCCGCGACCGCGAGGACCGTGAGCTGGATCCGCTCGAGCCCGGCGGACGGCCTGCGGGACCGCCCGGCGAACCGCGCCATGGACGGGTGCAGGGCCCCCAGGCCTGCGACGAACGCGCTCACGACGTACCAGAACACCGCGCTCGAGTAGCCACCCTGGACCCGGATGGGGTCGGCCAGCTGCAGGACGTCTCCCACCGTCATGGCGCTCATGCCCAGGACGAGCAGGACGGGCGATGGCGCGCCGCCCGACGTCAGGACGATCCGGCTCGCCGCGATGATGACGAGGAGGTCGAGCAGCGGCGACGTCACGGTGGTGAAGGCGATCGGCGACTCGGTCGCCTGGGTCTCGGCGGCGAAGGACCAGATGACGGCGGCACACCCGAGGCCGAAGATCGTCCCGTCGAGCGCCACGCTGCGCGCGGCCTCGCTGGTGACCCGTCCCGAGGCCGACACGACACCCGCAATGACGACGACGTAGCCGACGATGGACATCACGTCACCCACCAGCACGCCGCCCACGAGCTCCGCGCGCATCAGGGGCAGCGGCAGGCTGAGGATCCCCCACGCCGCGGTCCCGACCAGCAAGGTCCACCAGATGGCGCGGCCCGGAGGGCGATAGAGCAGGATGCCGGCGAGGAAGGTGAGCGGGACGACCGCGATGGCGACCGTCGCCAGGTCGAGCCGATGCTCGACGGGCAGCCACAGGTAGGTCACGAGGATGCCCGCTGCGACCATCGCCGCGACGCGGAAGACCAGCGGACGTTCCGTCACCTCGAACCCTCCCCCGCGTCGAGGGATGCGTCCCGCGTCTCCCACAGGTAGGTCCGGGCGCGGCCGTTGGCCTTGGCGGCATACAACGCCTCGTCGGCGCGGGCCACGAGGTCCGCGTCGGAGTCTCCCCGCTGCCACTGGGTCACCCCGGCCGAGAAGGTCTGCTGGCGAGGCGTGGCCGCCCTGAGCCGGTCCAGCAGGTCGAGGACCGCGGACGTCGGCAGGCCCACGGTGATCAGCACGAACTCCTCGCCGCCGTAGCGGGCCAGCACCTCCGCCGGCCCGAGCAGGTCGCTCCACCGGTGGGCGCACCCGACGAGCAGCTCGTCGCCCGCGTGGTGACCGAAGCTGTCGTTGAACGCCTTGAACCGGTCGAGGTCGATGATCGTGACGCTCAGGGGCTCCCCGGTCTGCTCGACCCGGACCAGGGCCCGGCCCAGCTCGGCGTCACCCGTGCGCCGGTTGGGCAGCCCGGTGAGGTGGTCGTTGCGGGCGAGGACCTCGAGGACCTCGGACTGCTGGTCCGAGGTGCGCATCATGCCGGCCGCCCGGGCCACCACGAGCCCGAACATCAGCAGCATCGACACCGACAGGGCGGAGCCGTCCGGCACCGAGCCGTCGCCCGCGGCGCCCGCCAGCTGCCAGCCGTAGACGCCGACGGGGAGCATCCCCATCCCCAACAGCCAGGGCACGTGGTGGCGGGCGGTGAGCCGGGCGTCGAGCTCTCGGCCGCTCGAGCCGACGTTCGCGCCCACGGGCGCGGTGACGGCGGCGGCGACCGCCCCGTAGGCCAGGACCCACGCCACGTGGGCGGCGTCCGGCGCCTGGCGGTCGTGGATGAGGTTGGCGAAGTCCAGGCAGTCACCAACCAGGAGCAGGGCCGGGCAGGCCAGCCCGATGATCGCCCCCCAGCTGACCGGGGCGCGTGACATCACCCTGATCACGCCCACGGCCAGCAGGACGAGGTCGAGGATCGGGAAGAGGGCGCAGACGACGGCGGAGGACGGGTGGCCCTGGAACAGCGGTGAGCGCAGGCCCGGCACGACGAGCGTGATCCAGGCGATGGTGCCGAGGGCCACGGTCAGGATGAGCGTGTCGAGGGTCCGGGCGACGTTGAGGCGCTCGCGTGCCCGGGCCACCAGCTGCACGTATCCGGTGAGGGCGATCGTGTACGCGCCGAGCATGAGAGCGTCACCGGGGTCGGCCAGCTGACGGTCGTGGCCGTAGACGAGGTCGGCCGTGAGGTCGCTGACGTAGTCCCCGACGGCGTAGACGGCCCACGCGACGAGCAGGGCATAGGTGAAGGCGTTGCGCCGGGACGGGTGCTGCCGCAGGGCCCACGCGATCGAGGCGAGCAGCACCAGGTAGGCGCAGGCGTAGACGCCGAACCGCACCGTCCGGTCGGGGTCGATGCCCCACCCGGTCCGCGAGGTGACGAGGTCGACGACGGCGAGCAGGAGGTAGAAGCCACCCAGGCCGAGGGAGACCGACCAACGACCCACGGAAACCTCGCTTTCGCGGGTCTGCGGATGGCTACCGCAGACCCCTGGACTACGCAGTGTAGTGATCCCGTGACCGGCCCGTGGGCGGGATGAGTCGGTCTGTACGCCGGGTTCTGTCCACCCCGGTCTCCCGGGGATGGGCGATCATCCATCTAGGGTGGCCGTTGCCGGCCACCTCGAGCGCTCTACCCGTGCGCTCGGGCGGGCAGCCCTCGGACGCGCACTGTCTGAGCTTGCTTCAGGTGGGGTTTACCTAGCCGCCGTGGTCACCCACGGCGCTGGTGGTCTCTTGCACCACCGTTTCACCCTTACCAGGCCGCTCTGCGAACGTCCTGGCGGTCTGTTCTCTGTGGCACTGTCCCGCGGGTCGCCCCGGGTGGCCGTTAGCCACCACCTTGCCCTTCGAAGCCCGGACGTTCCTCGGCACCATGACGGTGACGCGATCGCCCGACCGACTCATCCCGGGGCAGAGTCTACCGGCCGTATGACGCCGCGCCCACCGCCTCGAAGGCCACCCGACGTCGCTCCACCGACGCCTCGACGAGACGGACCTCGAGGGTGCTCCCCAGCTCGAGGTCGTCACCGGCGCAGGGAGCCAGCACGGGCAGGTCGACGAGCTGGACGAGGGAGGGTCCCTTGTCGGAGAGGTCGACGACGCTCGCGGTGAAGGTCTCCCCCAGGCGAGGTGCGAGCACGGCGGCCTCGACGGCGTCGGTGCAGGCGCGCTCGACGGCCTTGGCGCGACGGTCCGAGGACCGCATGAGCTCGGGGAGGGTGGGCAGCGCCGCCCGCGCCCAGTCGGGGACGTCCGTGCCGGCCACGGCGGCCTCGCACACGACGAGGCCGAACCGGTCGACCAGGCGCCGCAGCGGAGCGGTGACGTGGGCATAGCCGGCGGCCAGCGCGGCGTGGCGGGCCTGCTCGGGCGCGGCCCCGTCGAAGGGCGTGTAGGACGCGCCGCGGAACAGCGTCGTGGCGGCGTGGATGATCGCGAGGTGCCGAGGGTCGGTGCGGTCCAGGGACTGGAGCATCTCGCCGTACGGCTGGCCGGGGGCCCAGGGCACCCCCAGCGCCGCGCACTGGCGACGCAGCCGCGCCACGTCGCGCTCGTCGGCGGGAGGCATGGTGCGCAGGATCCCCACGCCGGCCGCGAGCATGACCTCGGCCGCCGCCATGCCGGTCATGAGGGAGATCTGGGCGTTCCAGTCCTCGACCGGGGCGAGGGGTCGCAGCTCGAGGCGGTAGCCGTGCTCGGCGTCGCCGTTGACCTCCTGCTCGGGCATCGGGAGGCTGGCGCCGCCGCGGGCCCGCTCCTGCGCCTGCCGCGCCAGACCCACGTCGCGCAGCAGCCCGAGCATCGGGTCGGCGGTGCCTGCGTCGAGGTCGCGCTGCACCTGGTCGTAGTCGAGCCGCGCCGCGGAGCGCACCATGGCGCGGTCGAGGGACTCGAGGCGGACGTCACCGTCGGCGTCGACGCGCAGGTCCCACACGAAGGCCGGCCGCTCGACGCCGGGCAGCAGGCTCGCCGCGTCCTCGCTGAGCCGGGTGGGGTGCAGGGGCGTCCGGCGGTCGGGGGCATAGATCGTCTGGCCGCGACGCCTGGCCTCGGTGTCGATGGCGCCACCCGGGCGCACGTAGGCCGGCACGTCGGCGATGGCGTAGAGCACGCGCACCCCGCCCGCACCGTCCCGCTCCAGGTGCATGGCCTGGTCGAGGTCCATCGATCCCTCGGGGTCGATGGTGATGAACGGGAGCGCGGTCAGGTCCGCGCCGACCCGGACCGGGCGCGCGGCGGCCTGCTCCGCCTCGGCCAGCGCCTCGGCGGGGAACTCCCCCGGGACGTCGAGCTCGGCGCGGATCTCGTCGAACGCGCGGTGCAGCTCGTCACCGCCGGGCTCAGAGGTCAGGATCGTGCGGGTCGCAGCCATGGAGGTCACTCTAGGGGGCCCTAGGCTGTCCCGGTGCTGATCCTGCTGCCCCCGTCGGAGTCGAAGTCGTCCCGCGCCCGGGGTCGGCGCTGGCGCCCCGAGTCGCTGTCCTGGCCGGAGCTGACGCCGGCGCGGCTCGACGTGGTGCGCGAGCTCGCTGCGGTGTCCGGACGGCCCGATGCTGCCGACGCGCTCGGCGTGTCGCCCGGGCTGACCGATGAGATCGCCCGCAACCTGCGCCTGGACACGGCGCCCGCGGTGCCGGTGGCCGAGCTCTACACAGGGGTGCTCTACGACGCGCTGGACCTCGCGTCCCTCGACGCGGCGGGGCTGCGGCGGGCCCGGAGGTTCGTGGTGGTCCAGTCCGCGCTGCACGGCGCGCTGCGCCTGACCGACCGCGTGGCGCCATACCGGCTGTCGATGGGTGTGCGGCTCGGCTCGCTGGGGCCGCTCGCGACGTGGTGGCGCCCGCGGGTCGGCCCGGTGCTCACCGCCGCGGCCGGGTCCGGTCTGGTCGTCGACTGCCGGTCCAGCACGTATGCCGCAGCCTGGCCTCCATCGGGGGAGCTCGCCCGGCGCTGGGTGCACGTGCGGGTGCCCGGCGCCACGCACATGGCCAAGCACACGCGTGGGCTGGTCGCACGGGCGATCTGCGAGCTGCCGGCGACGCCGCGGTCGCCACGCGCTCTGGCGGACGCCCTGGCGGCGGGGTTCGAGGTGGCGCTGGAGCCGCCGGAGCGCGTCGGCCGCCCCTGGATCCTCGACACCTACCCGAGGTAGTCACATCCGCCCGACTTCGCACGCCAGGCCGATAGACCTACCCGAGGTAGGTACATCCGCCCGCCTTCGCGCGCCAGGCCGATGGACCTACCCTAGGTAGGTACATCAGCCCGCCTCCGTCACCCCAGGCTGGGGTGCGAAGGCCGGTGGTCGTGGCGCCGACCGCTGCCGGTGGATCCGACTGGTGTCCGTGGTCTGTTGCAGCACGCCACCCGCGATGCGAGCGAGCACGCGCGCGGCAACCCGCCACGGACGAGGATCGCGCGGCAACGGCGACGATCCACCACGCCTCGGTCGTGGTCGTATGCCGGACCCTCCCACGACGCAAGACCGACGCCGGGTATCAGAGGTGCGACGTCCGGTTGACGAACGAGACGGAGGCGTTGCCGTCGGCCCACACCTCGACGCCGGTGAGCGACCCGGGCGCCAGGGCCAGCCGCCAGAACCGGTCGTGCGGCATGCCCAGCACCTCCGCGAGCACGACGAGGAAGGGTTTGCGGTGCCCGACCAGCACGGTCGTCCCACCGGCGTCGACGACGTCCCGCCAGCCGGCGAGGACACGGTCCCGCAGCTCGTCGTGGCTCTCGCCGCCGGGGCGGGCGTAGGCCGGGTCGGTGCGGAGCGCGGCCAGCTCGTCCGGCCAGCGCGCCGCGACCTGGGCCATCGACTTACCGTCCCAGTCACCGAGGCCCTGCTCGTCGAACCGCTCGTCGCTCGTCGCGGTCGTGCCGAGAGCCTCGGTGATCGCGTCGCCGGTCTGCCGGGCGCGACGCAGGGCGCTCGTGACCACGCGCACCTCGGTCCCCACGAGCCGTCGCACGGCCGCAGCGCAGGCCTGCGCCTGGGCCTCCCCGTCCGGGTTGAGCACCGGGTCGCCTCCCCCGCGACCGTCCAGCCGGCCCTTGACGGTGAAGTCGGTGAGGCCGTGCCGCACGAGCAGGATGCGGGTCGGGGCGCCGAGGTCTGCCGCGGCCCCGGGCACGGGGTCGGTGACGAGGCCCTTGTCCGGCTGGTCGGCCGGCCCGTCAGGGTGGCGCTCGCTGACGGCGGCCGGGCGCGTTGCGTCGACGGCCGTCGCGTCGGGCCCGTCGGCATACGACCGGTCAATCGTGAGGCCGTCCATGCCGTCGTTGGACAGCTTGTCCGCGTCCTTGTTGTCGGCGCGCGGGATCCAGGTGAAGCGGACCGACCCGCCGGCAGCCGATCGGGCGCTGCACAGCTCGCGGGCCTCGAGGGCGAGGCGACGCATGTCCTCGTGCTTGATCTTCCACCGGCCGGCCATCTGCTCGACGACCAGCTTGGAGTCCATGCGGACCTCGACGTCGGCGGCCAGGTCGATGCGCGCCGCCGCCTCGAGGCCGGCGATGAGGCCGGAGTACTCCGCGACGTTGTTGCTCTGCTTGCCGAGGGGGGCCGCCCGCTCGGCCAGCACCCGACCGGTGGCCCCGTCACGCACCAGGGCGCCATAGCCGGCGACCCCCGGGTTGCCCCGCGACCCGCCGTCGGCCTCGACGACGAGCCGCGTCACAGCCCCGACTCGGCGGTGCGCACGAGGATCCGTCGGCACTCCTCGCAGCGGAGGACCTCGTCGTCGGCCGCGGAGCGGATGCGGCCGAGGTCGACGTTGTTGAGCTCCATGTGGCAGCCCTCGCAACGGCGCTGGCGCAGCGCAGCGGCACCGACGCCGCCGACCTGCTCGCGCACCTTGGTGTAGAGCCCCAGCAGGTCCTCGCCCACCCCGGATGCGATGCCCTCGCGCCGGCCCGTCGCCTGCTCGCGCTCGGACTCGAGGTCGCGCACGAGGCGGTCGCGGGCCGTGGTGGCCTCGTCGAGCTCGGACTGCAGCTCGGAGGCGCGGGCCTCGAGCCGGTCGAGCGTGCTCTGGTGCTCCTCGGCCCGCTCCATCACCTCCAGCTCGAGGTCCTCCAGGGTGCCCTGGCGCCGGTGCAGGGACTCGAGCTCGTGCTGCATCGCCTGCAGGTCCTTGGCCGTGCCCTGGCCGGAGTCGAGACGCGCCTGGTTGCGGGTCATCCGGTCACGGACCATCTGCACCTCGTCCTCCGCGCGCTTGATCTCGCGCTGGACGTCGCTGACCGCGGTGCGGGCGAGCACCAGGTCGGTGTCGAGGGCCTGCCGGCGCTGGGTGGCGGCGTCGACGGCGCGCTGCTCGTCGGAGGAGCGGAGGCGGTGGGCGATCTGGTCCAGACGGGTGTCGAGCTCGGCGAGATCGAGCAGGCGCCACTGGCGTGCGGGTTCAGCCTTCACCGGCGTCCTCCTTGGGTCGGGCAGGGCCGGTGCCCTGGGGTTGGGTGTGGTCGGAGCTGCTGCGGTCGTCGTCGGTGCGGACGAGGAAGGTCCAGGGGTCGGTCGTGCGGGTCGACACCGTGACGTCCACCGTAGCCCCGCGAGCCGACAGACCCTCCAGCAAGGCGTGGCGCGCGACGTCCAGCCACAGCCACTCCGTCGCGAAGTGGCCGGCGTCCACGAGGTATGGCGGGCCGCCGCCCGCCTCCTCGCGCGCCTCCAGGGCCGGGTGGTGCCGCAGGTCAGAGGTGATGTAGACGTCGGCCCCGCTCGCCCGGACCTCGTCGAACAGGCTGTCGCCTGCGCCGCCGAGCACCGCCACGCGGCTCACCTGCGCGTCGGCCGGCCCGGAGACACGGATGCCGACCGGGGCCGGGGGCAGGACCGCGGCCAGCCGCTCCACCAGGGACCGCAGGCTCGTGGGCTGCGCGAGCTGCCCGACGCGCCCGAGCGGCTGTCCCTCCTCCATCGCCAGCGGCTTGACCCCGCCGAGCTCGAGGGCGTCGGCCAGGGCCTGCGACACCCCGGTGGCGGCGACATCGGCGCTGGTGTGGGCGCAGTAGAGCGCGATGTCCGCCACGACCAGTCGCGTGACGGCGGCCCCCTTGGCCGAGGTCGTCGCCACGCTGTGCACGCCACGGAGCAGCAGCGGATGGTGGGTGACTAGCAGGTCGGCGCCCAGCTCACGGGCCTCGTCGATGACGTCGAGCGTGGGGTCGACGGCCAGGAGCACCGAGCGGACCGGCTGGTCCGGGTCGCCGGTCACCAGGCCCACCTGGTCCCACGACTGGGCGGTGTCCTCGGGATAGAGGCCACGCAGCACCTCCAGGACCTCGGCGAGCGAGGGGGTGCGGTGGCCGTCGTGCGCGGCGCTGTCCATGTGGGCCCGGCCGGGTTCGAACCGACGACAGCTGCGGTGTAAACGCAGTGCTCTACCAGCTGAGCTACAGGCCCCGTCGCGACGACCTGGCGGGCGTCGCGGTCGCCCATTGTGCCAGGGCCGAGGAGGACGGACGCGCCACGGCTCGCGACCTGCCGGGGGCAGGTGCATCGACCTGCCGGACGACGGCCGGTCAATGCCTCCGCCCCCGGCGGGTCGTCAGGCGGAGCGGAGAGCGGCCAGGGCCTCGTGGTAGCCGCTGAAGTCGCGGGCCTCGCCGGGCTCGTTGACGAGGGTCCAGGCGACCTTGCCGTCCTTGTCCACGAGGAAGGTGCCGCGCTTGGCCAGGCCACCGCCCTCGAGGAAGACGCCGTAGTCCTGCGCCACCGTGCCGTGCGGCCAGAAGTCGGACAGCAGCGGGAAGTCGTAGCGCTGGTCCTCGGCCCACGCGCGCAGCGTGAACATCGGGTCGCACGAGACGGCCAGCACCTGCACGTCGTCGCCCTGGAAGCCGGCGATGTTGTCCCGGATCTCGCACAGCTCCCCGGTGCAGATCCCGGAGAAGGCGAAGGGGTAGAAGACGACGACGACGTTCTTGTCACCGCGGAACGAGGACAGGGTCACGTCCTCGCCGAACTGGTTCTTGAGGGTGAAGTCGGGGGCCTCGGAGCCCACGGACGGTGCGGTCTGGGAGTCGCTCATGGCCCCAGTCTGTCAACCCGCGCCCCAGGCGCAACTCAGCGACGGGGCGGTGCCGTATGTCGACCGCCCCGGCGCCTCGCGGTGCTACTTCTTCTTGGCGCGCGGCGGGACCAGGCGGGTGCCAGTCCAGTCGGAGGAGTCGGTCAGCGCCCCGGAGACGTGCAGCCCGGCCGTCGTGGCGGCCTCGGCGATCTCGGCGGGCTCGACGTGCCCGTCCCGGCCGGCCCGGGGCGTCATCAGCACGATGAAGCCCTGGTCGTCCAGGTCGGTCAGGCCGTCCACGACCGCGTCGACGAGGTCACCGTCGCCGTCGCGGTGCCAGAACAGCACCGCGTCGACCACGTCACCGTGGTCCTCGTCCACGAGGTCGGAACCGATGTGCTCCATGAGCCGGTCGCGCAGGTCGAGGTCGACGTCGTCGTCGTAGCCGAGCTCCTGCACCACCGCGCCCTCGACGAGCCCGAGCTTGGTCAGATGGGCTGCCGCAGCGGCCGCTTCCGCGGTCGTCGTCACTGTCGTCCTGGTCCTTCCGTCCGGATCCGGGGCGTCGGGGGACGCTCCGGTCACGGCCTCACCATGAGGTCGTGAGGTCTAGTCCACCCAATCAGAGGCCGCATGGCAAGGACGTGCGCCGTCGCGGAGGGTGACGGCGCCTAGGCTGGCGGGCATGGGACGAGTGACGACGAGGGTGCCGGCGACCCGTTTCGTGGTGGACGAGCCGGTCGGCGAGCTCCACGGAGAACTGGTCGCAGAAGGCGCTGCGGGCCCGCGCGTGTCGGTGCGGCCCCGACCGGACACGCTCGCCGTCGAGGAGCCGCTCGAGATCCGGGTCCACGGCGAGGTGGTCGCGGTCACGATGCGTACGCCCGGGGACGACTTCGACCTCACGATCGGGTTCCTGCTGACCGAGGGGGTCGTGGCGGCCGCGGACGACGTGCTGGGCCTGATGCACTGCCTGGACGAGGGCGAGGACGGCTCCCCGACCTACAACGTCGTGGACGTGACGCTGCGTGCAGGAGCGGGGTCGGCCGAGGCGCTGGCCAGCGCCACCCGCAGCACCTACACGACGAGCTCCTGCGGGGTCTGCGGCAAGGCCGGCATCGACGCCATCCGCACCCGCCTCCCCCACGACGTGGCCGCCGACCCGGTGCGGGTGCGAGCAGCAGACCTGGTCCGTATGCCGGACCGGCTGCGGGAGCACCAGGGAGCGTTCGACCGGACCGGGGGGGTGCACGCCGCCGGCCTGTTCACGGCTGCCGGCGAGGTGCTGCTCGTCCGTGAGGACGTCGGCCGCCACAACGCGGTCGACAAGGTCCTGGGGGCCGCCGCGCGCGAGGGCCTGCTCCCGCTGGCCGGTCACGTGCTGCAGGTCAGCGGGCGGGCGAGCTTCGAGCTGACCCAGAAGGCCGCGATGGCCGGCGTCCCCGTGCTGTCCGCCGTGTCGGCGCCGTCCTCGCTGGCGGTCGACCTGGCGCGGGACGTGGGCCTCACCCTGGCCGCGTTCGTGCGGCCGCCCCGGTTCACGGCATACAGCCGTCCCGACCGGATCGACACCGGCGAGCCGGCCGGCCACCCAACTGCCCAACCAACCGCCCAACCAACGCACGAGACACCCGGCGGCTGATCTTGCCCGGCCCGATCCGCGCCAAATAGTCTCGTCCTCCCCGCAATCGGTCCCCGGTGTGACCTGCACCCCATCTTGGGTGGAGGATGGGGGCGGTCGTCCCGCCCGGCGCTCTGATCAGTGCGCCGGGAGGTCCCTCTAGGAAAGGACACAGGCGTGGTGGCACGCGATGGTGTCGGTCCGATCATCAACGGACTGCCGAACCAGCTCCCCGACATCGACTCGGACGAGACGCAGGAGTGGATCGAGTCGCTCGACGGGATCATCGACGAGGGCGGACGGCAGCGAGCACGCTATGTGATGCTCAAGCTCCTGGAGCGGGCCCGCCAGCGTCAGGTCGGCGTCCCCTCGCTGACCTCAACGGACTACGTCAACACCATCCCGCCGGAGCGCGAGCCCTGGTACCCCGGCGACGAGACCACGGAGCGCGGCTACCGCCGCCTGCTGCGCTGGAACGCCGCCATGATGGTGCACCGCGCGCAGCGCCCCGGCATCGGCGTCGGCGGCCACATCTCGACCTACGCGTCCGCCGCGACGCTCTACGAGGTCGGCATGAACCACTTCTGGCGCGGCAAGGACCACCCCGGTGGCGGCGACCAGATCTTCTTCCAGGGCCACGCCTCCCCCGGCATGTACGCCCGCGCCTACCTCGAGGGGCGCCTCGACGAGAAGCAGCTCGACGGCTTCCGCCAGGAGCACTCGCACGTGGTGGACGGCAAGGTCCAGGCCATCCCGTCGTACCCGCACCCGCGCCAGATGCCGGACTTCTGGGAGTTCCCCACCGTGTCCATGGGCATCGGCCCGATGAACGCGATCTACCAGGCGCAGTTCAACCGCTACCTGCACAACCGCGGCATCAAGGACACCTCGCAGCAGCACGTGTGGGCCTTCCTCGGCGACGGCGAGATGGACGAGGTCGAGTCGCGCGGTGCGCTGCAGTGGGCCGCCAACGAGGAGCTCGACAACCTCACCTTCGTCGTCAACTGCAACCTGCAGCGCCTCGACGGCCCGGTGCGCGGCAACGGCAAGATCATGCAGGAGCTCGAGAGCTTCTTCCGCGGCGCCGGCTGGAACGTCATCAAGGTCGTCTGGGGCCGCGGCTGGGACCCGCTGCTCGCGGCGGACCGCGACGGCGCGCTGGTCAACCTCATGAACACCACGTCCGACGGCGACTTCCAGACCTTCAAGGCCAACGACGGCGCCTACGTCCGTGAGCACTTCTTCGGCCGGGACCCGCGCACGGCCAAGATGGTCGAGGGTTGGTCCGACGACGAGGTATGGCGTCTCACCCGTGGCGGTCACGACTACACGAAGGTGTACGCCGCCTACAAGGCCGCCACGGAGACCACCGGCGTGCCGACGGTCATCCTCGCCCACACGATCAAGGGCTACTTCCTCGGGCAGCACTTCGCGGGGCGCAACGCGACGCACCAGATGAAGAAGTTCGCCCTGGACGACCTCAAGGACCTGCGCGACCGGCTCGAGATCCCGGTCGCCGACAAGGTGCTCGAGGACGACCCCTACCAGCCGCCGTACTACCACCCCGGCATGGACGACGACCGCATCGCCTACATGATGACGCGGCGCAAGGAGCTCGGTGGCGGCCTGCCGTCGCGCCGTGACTCCGGCAAGGCCCTCAAGCTGCCGGAGGACAAGGCCTACGCAACGGTCAAGAAGGGCTCGGGCAAGCAGACCATCGCCACGACCATGGCGTGGGTCCGGCTGCTCAAGGACCTCATGCGCGACAAGGAGTTCGGCCAGCGCGTCGTGCCGATCATCCCCGACGAGGCCCGCACCTTCGGCATGGACTCGTTCTTCCCGACGATCAAGATCTACAACCCGCACGGGCAGAACTACACCCCGGTCGACCACGAGCTGATGCTCGCCTACCGCGAGGCCAAGAACGGCCAGATCCTGCACCTCGGCATCAACGAGGCGGGCTCGATGGCGGCCTTCACGGCGGCGGGCACGTCATACGCCACGCACGGCGAGCCCATGGTGCCGATGTACGTCTTCTACTCGATGTTCGGCTTCCAACGGACCGGCGACTCGATCTGGGCCGCCGCCGACCAGCTGACCCGCGGCTTCCTCATCGGCGCGACGGCCGGCAAGACCACGCTCACCGGCGAGGGCACGCAGCACATGGACGGGCACTCCCCGCTGCTGGCCTCGACCAACGAGGCGGTCGTGCACTACGACCCGGCCTACTCCTACGAGATCGCCCACATCATGCAGGACGGTCTGCGCCGGATGTATGGCGAGAACGCCGAGGACGTCATCTACTACCTGACGGTCTACAACGAGCCGATCGTCATGCCGGCCGAGCCCGAGGGTCTGGACGTCGAGGGTCTGCTCAAGGGCATGTACCTCCTCAAGGAGGCCGAGGGCGCCGGTGACGCGGGCGACAAGCGGGCCCAGCTGCTGGCCTCCGGCGTCGGGGTCCCGTGGGCCCTCGAGGCGCAGGAGCTGCTCGCCAAGGACTGGGGCGTGGCCGCCGACGTGTGGTCGGTCACCTCGTGGAACGAGCTGCGACGCGACGGCATGGCCGCCGACAAGCAGGCCTTCCTCAACCCCTCGCAGGACGCTCCCGAGGCGTACGTCACGACGGCCCTCAAGGACCGTCCGGGTCCGGTCGTCGCGGTGTCCGACTACATGCGGGCCGTGCAGGACCAGATCCGCGAGTGGGTCCCGGGCGACTACTTCACGCTGGGCGCGGACGGCTTCGGCTTCTCCGACACGCGTGCGGCCGCCCGCCGTCACCTGCACATCGACGGCCCGTCCATGGTCGTGCAGACCCTGGCGGCACTCGCCAAGCAGGGTGTCGTGGAGCGCTCGGTCGTCCAGGAGGCGATGGACAAGTACCGCCTGAGCGACGTCACCGCCGGCACCAGCGGCAACGCGGGCGGCGACGCCTGACGCCACCGCACCACCGCACCACCAGCAAAGATCGTAAGGGTTTGGTCCAGGTTTCTTGGACCAAACCCTCACGATCTTGGGCGTACGGAGCGGAGGGGGCGGGGGCTACTGACGGCCCCAGAAGATGTCGCGGGCGACCACGCCGGTGTCAGGGTTGTCGGTGAACAGGCCGTCGAGGCCGGTGCGCAGGTAGGCCACCTGCTCCTCGATGGCCTTGCCGTAGTCGGCGGGGTTGGTGCCCTTCTGCAGGTCCTTGGCCATGAACTGGTTCTCGTTGCGGAACGTCCACGGGACGACCTTGAGGCCGAGGCGGTGGGCGTCACCGACCAGAGAGGTCGGCTGGCCCAGCGTGCCGTCCGCCTTCTTGGGGATGACGAAGAACTTCTCCGGCCCGACGCCGTTGGCGAAGCGCGAGATCTCCTTGAGGCCCTTGGGCGTCATCCAGTCCTGGTAGAGACGCTTGTCACCCTTGGAGATCAGGTCGTAGGGGCCGTCCAGCGGTCCGGTGCCGGTCCACGCGAGGAACGTCGAGCTCGCCTTGTAGCCGTGGCGGAACCGCAGGTCCTTGAGGTTGGTGATCTCGAAGGACTGGATCCACATCGGGGCGTTGCGCTTGTTGAGGCCGTACTTCTCGGTGAGGGCGACGACCTGGGGCTCGGGGACCAGACCCTTGTCGTGGAATTAGGTGGAGTGCTTGATCTCGGGGATGATCCCGATCGTGCGGCGGTACTTCTTGGAGAGTCGCTCGCGCAGGCGCAGCACCTCCTCGTAGGTCGGGGCCTGGTAGAGCCCGTCGTAGATCGTGTTGCGCTGGCGAACCGTCGCGAGGCGCTCCTTGGCCCGCAGCGTCCGCAGCTCGGCGAGGGTGAAGTCCTCGGTGAACCAGCCGGTGACGTCGACCCCGTCGAGCTTCTTGGTGGTCTTGCGCGACGCGAACTCGGGGTGGGCGGCGACGTCGGTCGTGCCCGAGATCTCGGGCTCGTGGCGGTCGACCAGCTGACCGTCCTTGGTCATGACCAGGTCGGGCTCGATGTAGTCGGCGCCCATCTGCACCGCCAGCTCGTAGGCCGCGATCGTGTGCTCGGGGCGGTAGCCCGAGGCCCCACGGTGGGCGACGACCAGCGGCGAGGGCATGCCCTTGGCGTCGGTGTAGCGGCGGTCCTTGCCCCCGTGGTCGGCCGCCTGCGAGCGGTCGTCGGAGGACGCGTCGGCGGCAGCGGAGCCGGCCGAGCTGGCCGAGCTGGCGGAGGACATCGCGGCGGTCACGGGCAGCAGCGCGGCGGCGAGGACGACGGCCGCGACGGTGGGGGTTCGTCTCATGGGGGTGGACGCTAGTGCGGACAGGCGACGATCGCCCGGCCACCGGGTGAACGTGGGCCATCCGCGTGACGGCTTGTCGGCGTCATACAACTAGGCTGCCGCCGTGCCCTCCCCGCGTCCCACCCCCACGCCCGCCACGCTGCAGCGCGTGCAGGACAGCGCCGGGATGCTGGCCACGGCGGCGACGGCCCGCATCGAGGCGCAGCACGAGTGGTACCGCTCGCTGAGCGCGGAGGACCGCAGCTGGGTGGGGCTGGTCGCCCAGGCCGGGATCGGCAGCTTCCTGGGGTGGCTGCGCGACCCCGCCGCACCGCCCATGGTGACGGCCGACGTGTTCGGCACGGCGCCGCGCGAGCTGACGCGGTCGGTCTCGCTGGCCCAGACGCTGGACCTGGTCCGCTCCGTCGTGGGGGTGGTGGAGGAGGAGGTCGAGGGGCTGGCCGCGGTGGGCGACGAGCCGGCCCTGCGGGAGGCGGTGCTGCGCTACAGCCGCGAGGTGGCCTTCGCCGCGGCCCAGGTGTATGCCGAGGCCGCCGAGTCCAGGGGCGCCTGGGACGCCCGGCTCGAGTCCCTCGTCGTGGACGCCGTCATCCGCGGCGAGGCGGACAACTCGCTCCGCTCCCGCGCCACCGCGCTGGGCTGGGGGTCCATCCGCCACGTCACCGTCGTCGCAGGTCTGAGCCCGCATGAGGACACCGCCGCCGTGATCGATGCGGTGCGCCGGGCCGCCGCCCGCATCCACGTGGAGGCGCTCAGCGCCGTCCAGGGTCGGCGCCTCGTCGTCATCCTGGGCGGCACGAGCGACGTCGCCGACGCGGCCGGCCGCCTGCTGGCCTACTTCGGCGACGGGCCGGTCGTGCTGGGACCCACCGTCCCTCACCTGTTCGCCTCCGGACGCTCGGCCCGGGCGGCCCTGTTGGGACTCGCCGCGGCCCGGGCCTGGCCCGACGCACCGCGGCCCGTCGAGGCCTCCGACCTGCTCCCGGAGCGCGTGCTCGCGGGGGACGACCACGCGCGACGGGCGCTCCTCGACCGCATCCACCGTCCCCTCGTCGACAGCGGGGGCGGCCTGCTTGAGACCGCGTCGGCCTATCTTGACGAGCCGAGCCTGGAGGCCACGGCGCGCGCGTTGTTCGTGCACCCCAACACGGTGCGCTACCGGCTCGGTCGGATCGCCCAGGTCACGGGCCACGACCTCACGTCCTCGCGCGACGCCTTCACCGTCCGGCTGGCCCTGGCGCTGGGACGACTGGGCGCTCCTGCCCCGCAGTCCTGGCGCTGAGGCCGGCCCCGTCCACCAGCGGCCCGGCATACCCGCCCCCACCCGCTCTTTGTAGGAATCCTCCAAGGAACCAGACCGTTTCTGGTGGCGATCCGGCACGGCGTCCGCGCCGATCTCGGGAGAGAGTGGACGGGTGCTAGCGATCGTCTGCCCTGGACAGGGCTCCCAGTCCCCCGGTTTCCTCGCCCCCTGGCTGGAGCTGCCCGGCTTCCGCGACCGGCTGGAGTGGTTCTCCGCGGTCGCCGGGACCGACCTGGTGACCCACGGGACCGAGTCCGACAAGCCGACCATCACCGAGACCGACGTGGCGCAGCCGCTCATCGTCGGCGCCGGGCTGCTGAGCCTCCTGGCGCTCTTCGAGCACCCGTCTGCCGGCTACCCGGTCATCGGCATGGGCAGCGGCCACTCGGTCGGCGAGATCACCGCGGCCTGCGCCGCGGGCGTCCTGACCGCCGAGCAGGCCCTGGTCTTCGTGCGGGAGCGCGGGGACGGTATGGCGAAGGCCGCTGCCGTCTCCCCCACCGGCATGACCGCGGTCCTGGGCGGCGACCCCGACGAGGTGCTGGCCACCCTCGAGCGTCACGGGCTGACCCCGGCCAACGTCAACGGCGGCGGTCAGACCGTCGCGGCGGGCACCATCGGGCAGCTCGAGGCGCTCAAGGCCGACCCGCCGGCCAAGGCGCGGGTCATCCCGCTCCCGGTCGCGGGGGCCTTCCACACCGAGCACATGGCCCCCGCCCAGGCCCGCCTCGAGGTCCTCGCGCGGGGCGTGACCAGCCACGACGCCCGCGTGCCGATCGTGTCCAACAAGGACGGCCGGCTCGTCCGCGACGGGCACGAGGTGCTGCGCCGGCTGGTCAGCCAGGTCGCCAGCCCCGTCCGTTGGGACCTGTGCATGCAGACGATGGTCGAGCAGGGCGTGACCGGGCTCATCGAGATCCCGCCGGCCGGCACGCTCGTGGGCCTGGCCAAGCGGTCCATGCCCGGCGTCGAGCTGCTGGCGCTGAAGTCGCCCGACGACCTGGAGGCCGCGCACCGCATGATCCGCGAGCACGGCAGCTCCCCCACCGAAGGAGGCACCGAGTGACCCGCCCCACCATCACCGAACGCTCCGGCGCCGCCCACGCCCGCATCTGGGGGGTCGGCGGCTACCGCCCCGAGCGCGTCGTCACCAACGACGAGGTCTGCCAGTGGATCGACTCGTCGGACGAGTGGATCCGCAGCCGGTCCGGCATCGAGGAGCGCCGCTGGGCCCGCGAGGACGAGTCCGTCATCGACATGAGCTGCGCGGCCGCCGAGGACGCGCTGACCAAGGCCGGCGTGCGCGCCGACCAGCTCGGGGCGGTCATCGTCGCCAACGTGACGCACCCCTTCCAGACGCCCAGCGCCGCGGCCGCGGTGGCCCACCGCATCGGCGCCTCCCCGGCCGCAGCCTTCGACCTGTCGGCGGCGTGCGCGGGCTACTGCCACGGCATCGGCCTGGCCAACGACATGGTCCGCGGCGGCACCGCCGAGTTCGTCCTCGTCATCGGGGTGGAGAAGCTCTCGGACTTCACCGACAAGCACGACCGTGGCACGGCGTTCATCTTCGGCGACGGCGCAGGGGCTGCGGTCGTCGGCCCGTCCGACTTCCCGGGGATCGGGCCCACCGTGTGGGGCTCCAAGGGCGAGGACTGGGACGTCATCCGCAACAAGTACTCCTGGGTGGACCTGCGCGACCACGCCCACGTCGGGAGCCTGGAGGAGCAGAGTCCCCGGGACGCCATGCCCTGGTCCTACCTCACGATGGCCGGGCAGAGCGTGTTCCGGTGGGCCGTCTACGCCATGGCCCCCGTGTGCCGGGAGGCGCTGGACGCGGCCGGGATCACGGCCGACGACCTGGACGCGTTCATCCCCCACCAGGCCAACATCCGCATCGTCGACGCGCTGGTCAAGCAGCTCAAGCTGCCCGAGCACGTCCCGGTCGCTGACGACATCCGCCACCAGGGCAACACCTCGTCGGCCTCGATCCCGCTGGCGACCGACCGCATGCTGACCGAGGGCCAGGCGCCGCACGGTGGGCTCGCCCTGCAGATCGGCTTCGGCGCGGGCCTGGTCTACGCCGCCCAGGTGATCGTCCTCCCCTGACGGCGCCACCGCCAGCACGCACGCAGATTCCCGCGGCCCGACGGGACCCATCGGGTCAGCCCGCACCATCCCACCCTCCGCACCGCACGGTCGGAGCAACCGAGAAGGAGCCTGAGATGGCCATGAACGAGAACGAGATCCTCCAGGGCCTGGCCGAGATCGTCAACGAGGAGACCGGCCTGGACGCGGCCGAGGTCCAGATGGACAAGTCCTTCACCGAGGACCTCGACATCGACTCGCTGTCGATGATGACGATCGTGGTCAACGCCGAGGAGAAGTTCGGCGTCCGCATCCCCGACGACGAGGTCAAGAACCTCAAGACGGTGCGCGACGCCGTGTCCTACATCAACGGGGCCCAGGGCTGACCCGAGGCACCCCCGCCTCTGGACGGGGTGGACCGCGGCACTTCGCCCGGTCCGCCCCGTCCGGCCCCACCTCATCCACCAAGGAGCAGCGAGATGACCACCTCGAGCAGCCGCCGCGTCGTCGTCACCGGTCTCGGTGCCACGACGCCCGTCGGCGGTAACGTCCAGGACACCTGGGACGCCATCCTTGCGGGCCGATCCGGCGCCCGCCCCATGCCGTACGACTGGGTCGCGCAGCACCAGCTGCCGGTCACCTTCGCCGCGACCCTGGCCGTCCCGACCGCCGACGTCCTGAGCAAGGTCGAGGTCCGTCGCAACGACCCCAGCACCCAGGCCGCCCTCGTGGCCGCCCGCGAGGCCTGGGCCGACGCCGGCGCCCCCGAGGTCGAGCCCGAGCGGCTCGCGGTGTGCCTCGGCACCGGGATCGGCGGGGTGCAGACCCTGCTGGACCAGTGGGACGTGCTGCGCGAGAAGGGCCCGCGCCGGGTCTTCCCCCTCGCTGTGCCCATGCTGATGGCCAACGGCCCCGCGGCCGCCGTCTCGCTCGAGCTGACCGCACGCGCCGGCGCCCACACGCCGGTGAGCGCGTGCGCGTCTGGCGCGGAGGGCATCGCCCAGGCCCTCGCCCTGATCCGCAGCGGCAAGGCCGACGTCGTCGTCGCCGGTGGCACCGAGGCCGCCATCCACCCGCTGCCCGTCGCCGGATTCGCCGCCATGCAGGCCCTGTCGACCCGCAACGACGAGCCCGAGCGCGCCTCCCGTCCCTACGACAAGGACCGGGACGGCTTCGTGCTGGGCGAGGGCGCGGCCCTGCTCGTGCTGGAGTCCGAGGAGCACGCCACGGCGCGCGGCGCCCGCATCTACGGCGAGATCGCCGGTGCCGGCGCGTCGGCGGACGCCTACCACATCACCGCCGGCGAGCCCGAGGGTCGTGGCGCGGCCCGGGCCATGCTGGAGGCCATCGAGGACGCCGGCCTGACCACGACCGACATCTGCCACGTCAACGCGCACGCCACCTCCACCCCGGTCGGGGACGTCGCCGAGACCAGGGCCATCCACCGGGCGTTCGGGGACCACACCTCCCAGATCGCCGTCACGGCCACCAAGTCGATGACCGGTCACCTCCTCGGAGCGGCCGGCGCCCTCGAGACCGTCCTGACGCTGCTGGCGCTGCGTGACCGCACGATCCCGGCGACGATCAACCTCGAGTCCAAGGACCCCGAGATCGAGCTGGACGTCGTCACCGGCGAGGCGCGAGCCCTGCCCGAGGGCGACCTCGCGGCGCTCAACAACTCGTTCGGGTTCGGTGGCGCCAACGTCGCGCTGGTGGTCAAGAGCGTCGGCTGACCACCGGCCGGCCCAGTCGCAGCACCCTCGTCGGCATCAATGTCGATCGGCGGTATGACGACGTCGGTCATCGGTCCGACGGCCGATCCTCGGTCCGACGGTGTCGATCGCCGGTATGACGGTGTCGATCGCCGGTATGACGGCGAAGGGCCCGACCGCTCCCACCACGGGAGAGGTCGGGCCCTTCGTCATACGGGCTCCGGCACCCGGACGCGCACACCGCCCGGGTGCCGGGGCGCGACTCAGCCGACCTTGTGCAGCCAGCGGACCGGCGCACCGTCGCCGGCCTCGCGGTAGGCCTCGAGCTCGGCGTCCCACGGGGCGCCCAGGATCTGGTCGACGACCTCCCCGAGCACCCGCGGATCACCCTGGGCCTGCGCGATCGCGTGCCGCAGCCGGTCCTCGTTGACGACGGCGTCACCGCTCGCCGAGATCCAGGTGTGGTGCAGGCCGAGGTCGGGGGTGTGCGACCAGCGCGAGCCGTCGCACCCGGGGCTCGGGTCCTCGGTGACCTCGTAGCGCAGGGAGTCCCAGCCGCGCAGCGCGCTGGCGAGGGCGGCGCCCGTGCCAGCGGGCCCGACCCAGTTGACCTCGGTGCGCATCAGGCGCGCGTCAGCGGGCTGGCTCGTCCAGTCGAGGGTCACGGCGGCGCCGAGCACCCCTTCGAGCGCCCAGGCCACGTGCGGGCACAGGGCGGTAGAGGCGCTGTGGACGAACACCACGCCTCGCGTCGTCGGGGTGGCGTCGCCACCCCTGTGCAGATCGGCTGCAACGGACATCCTGACCTCCTGTGTGCGAGGGACGTCTTCCCCAACGACCTCGGGACCCAGGAGAGCTTTGGTCACGCTGCGTCGTCAATCATGCCCCATCATGGCTGGTCGCGCCAGGCCTTCCGGGTGAACGACACACCGCCGCGCGACCAGGGCCGCCCTCAGACCACGCCGAGCGGGGTGGTCCGAGGGGTGAACCCGGGAAAGATGGTGCCGAGGGAGCCGCCGTTGAGCAGGCGGGCCCTGATGATCTCGCTGAGCACCTGGCGGTAGTCCGTGGTGATCGGCACGTCACCCTCCACGAGGTTGGCGGTCGTGAGCGTGGGCATCGTGCCGTAGACCTTCTTGCCGTTCACTCCCCCGCCGGCCACGAACATCACGTTGCCGTGCCCGTGGTCCAGGCCCTGGTCTCCGTTCTCCTGGACGCGGCGGCCGAACTCGCTCATCGTGACGACGGTGGTGCGCTGCCAGAGGTCGCCGAGGTCGGCCCGCAGCGCGGCGATCCCCGCCGACAGGTCGGCGGCCCGACGCCACATCCAACCGTTCGTGTCCTGCGCCAGGCCGAGGTTGCGGTGCATGTCCCAGTCGTCGTTGTCGATGCAGGCGACCTCGAGCCCCCGGCCCGCCTTGGCGATCTGCGCGATGTCGCGCATGCCCTTGCCGAAGGTCGTGTCGGGGTAGGCAGCGCCGTTCGCCGGGACGTACTTCCCCGCGGCGGCGATGGCACGCTGGTCCGCGAGCCGGGCGACGGCGTCCAGGGTCGAGCGCGCGGTGAGCGCCGCGCCGCCGCCGGCGCGCGCGTACATCTGGTCGATGATCGTCGTGATGCGCTCGCGCGTGGTGCCGTCCGTGGTGTAGGTCGGCTGCAGCCCGAAGCTCGCCAGCTCGGCGACGGCGGGGGTCTCCATGCTGGGGGAGCTGAGCGAGAGGGCGACCTGCGACCCCCGGGTGATGGCCCGGACGGTCCCGGTCGTCGGACCGCTCGTGGTCAGGTGCCGGGCCAGCCACCCGGAGCGCATGTTGGCGGGGGCCGCCCACTCCATGGCGTTCATGTCCTCGAAGTGCGAGCGTCGCACCGCCGGGTTGCCCGCGCCGAGCACCACCGCGAGGTCTCCCGCGTCGTACAACGCCTTGAGGCCCTTCATCGCGGGGTTGAGGCCCACCTTGCCGTCCAGCGGCAGGGCCTGGGAGGAGGTCACCCGGATGGTCGGGCGGGCCGCGAGGTAGGCGCTGTCCTGGAGGGGTGGGACGAGCGAGAGTCCGTCGGCCCCGCCACGGACGAAGATGACGACGAGCAGGTCGCGCTGGGTCGCCGTCTCCGCGAACGCGTAGCGCGGCACGGCGGACTCCGCCAGCAGCGCCCCGAAGCCGAGCGCCGCGCCCTGCAGGACGGTGCGACGCCGCAGCGGGCCGCGCCAGCCGGCGGCCTCGGCCACCTCGTGCGGGCAGGCGGGCGGTCGGACGTGCTCGACGTATGACGCCGCGTCGGTGGGCGACATGACGCGCGGCCCGTCGTCGGTGCGCACGACGAGGTGGTTGCGGGACTCGTCGTGGTGGTGCATCGGCGTGACGAGGTCGTCGTGGACGAGGGGCGCGTAGGGGTCGGGGGCGCCCGGCGCCGTGGCGCGCGGACCGGAGCTCCGGCGACGGCCGCCGGGGCCGCTGGGGCTGCTGGGGCCGCTGGGGCTGCTGGGGCTGCTGGGCGTGCTGGGGGTGGTCACGATGATCTCCGATCAGCGCAGGAAGGAGTAGGGGCTGGCCAGGATCAGGCGCACGGCCTCGCGCAGCCAGCCGCGTGCCTGGTAGTCGGCGAGGACGTCCGACGCCGTGGCCGGCCGCTCCCCGTAGCTGCACAGCCAGGACGCGATGGGGGCGATGTCCTGCTCGCGCCAGACGTAGCCGGTCAGGGCGAAGGTGATCCGCCGAGCCGTCGCGAGGACGTTGTCGCCGGCCTTGACGCCGAGGGCGGTGTGCCAGTGCGGCAGGCCCTGGCCGGGGTCCTGGTCCGCCTCGTCCGGGTAGGTCGGCCCGTCACCCCAGCCCCAGGCCAGGGCGTGCATGACGTTCCACGACGAGAGCGTCGCGATGGTGCTGCGCCAGGCGTCGGCGTCGTCCGGGTAGCCGTCGACCCGAGGCCAGTCCCGGGGCGCGTGGCCGCACTGGTAGAGGAACCAGAAGTAGTTGCTCATCGCCCACGGGTTGGTGGTGATGGGTTGTGCGAAGGCGTAGCCCGTGGGCTTGGACGCGCGGACGCCCTTGGCGGCCAGCTCGGCCGGCCGGGACCACTTGTTGCCGACCGAGGCCCAGAACTCCGGGTGGTCGAACAGCCTCCGCAGCACCGGCACGATCGCTGTGTCCGACGCCAGGTAGGTCGCGGCCAGGGTCTGCACGAGGGCCTCGCTGGGCGTGTCCGAGACGAACCGCGTGGCGATGATGCGGGCGAGGCGGCGCGCGGTCGTCGGGTGCCGCGCCAGGTAGTCGGTGTAGGCCCGCAGCGCCGCCGGCCCGCCCGCGGACGTGGCGTTGGCGTGGCTGAAGCCCATGATCCTGATCGGCCCCACGTGGTGGGCCCAGTCGTCATACGCGTAGGCGCGGGTGTTCCAGTCGACCGAGTGCCCGGTCAGCAGGAGCGCGGACTGCCGGACGTCGGTCTCGGTGTAGCTCCCCACCCCGACGCTGTAGAGCTCGAGGATCTCGCGGCCGAGGTTCTCGTTGGGGTTGTCCCGGGAGTTGGCGTCGTTGTCGAGGTTGTGCAGGATCGCCGGGTGGGTGACCGCGGCGTGCAGGAGGTCGGCATACCGCCCGAAAGCGTGGCGACGCAGGACCTTCCAGTCGTACTCGAGCGTGAAGCTGTCGGCCTTGCTGCGGTAGGGGACGTAGAGCAGGTCGCCCCACATCGTCACCACGTTCTCCCAGAGCACACGGTTGGTGAACAACGGCCGGGCGGCGTTCGCGTGGGCCATGACCGGGCTCCCGCGGAAGCTGCCGCCGGTCAGGTCCTGCACCTGCTTGTTGGTCAGGTTCAGCCAGGGGAAGCACCGCTGGACGATGCCGTCCCACGTCGGGTCGGGGATCGAGGCCGGGTCGAGCTGCTGCGCGATCCACGCCCGGGTGCCCATCCGCTCGATGTCGGCGACCATGGCCGCCGTGGGTGCTTGGGCGGCTCGGCGAGCCAGGTGCCAGGCGGGGGTGGTGCGCAGCGGGAGGTTCGGCGCGTGGACGGACGTCGCGACGGGCGGCACGGCGTGGACGAGTCGCGGGTCCGGCGCCACGACCTTGGGCGTGGGTGTGGGACGGGGCGCCGGCCGAGGAGGGGGCGTGGGGCCGATCGTGCGCGTGAGAAGCCTGGTGATGAGGGGGGAGGCAGGCATGCGGGCACCTTCATGAGCTAGGGGGCTCATAAACTCTGTGACATCACATGACGTGAAGTGACCATGTACCACCCATTGAGAGCAACTATCTCCAGAAAGTCGCTCACTCAGCGTAGCGATACCGAGGTGACGAGTTAGAACGAACCACGTCGGGTACCGGCCGGTATGTCGCCGCTCGGGGTGGGTCGCTGACGGTAGGGTGACAGGGTTCGCCCCCGCGGACCCAGGGCCGGTAGCTCAGTCGGTCAGAGCAGCGGACTCATAATCCGTCGGTCGTCGGTTCAAGCCCGACCCGGCCTACCTGATGCACGGCACGACGAGGTGTCTCACTGTGCCCGTCATACCCCCGTTGGGTGGGTGGTTGACGAGTTGTCCAGCCCTCGTCCCGATCCTCGTGTACGACCGTGTCGTGGGGCTGGGCCTCCCGCGGCGTCGGCCCCCCTAAGTCGTGACCGACCGGTCGAAGGGATGGGCCCATCATGATCTCTCACCAGGTGCCTGCCGGCGCAGCTGTGGTCGCAGCCGCCGCCATGGCCGTCCTCGCCCCGGCGGTGAACGCCGCGGCGGCTGCTGCGCCCGCACCCGGCCGGACCGTCCGTGCATCGCCGGCGCTGGCGCTGGCGCCGCCGACGCCGCGGGCTGGGACGCCCGCAACGTCTACTTCTCCGGCAACCCTCGCGTGCTGTTCACGTCACCCTGGTACTCGGGAGTGGGTCGTCACATGCTGCCGTTCGGCTGCACCCCCGCCCCCTACTACGCCAGGTCGGCGGCCTGCGCCTACCGATCCGGCTTCCATCACGGCGTGGACATGGCCGTTCGCACGGGCACGGTCATCAAGGCCGGATACGCCGGGCGCATCCTGGACGGGTCGACGATGGGCCCGGCCTACGGCGCCAACCGGTTCCGCCTGCGGGCGACCGTCAACGGCGTGACCAAGGACTTCCTGATCGGGCACACGGCCAAGAACTACGTCAAGGTCGGCCAGTGGGTGACCGCTGGGCAGGTCATGGCCGTGGCGGGGGCGAGCGGCGCGCCGGACGGCACGCACCTCCACCTGGAGGTCCGCCCGGTCAACGGCGGCTTGGCCTCAGCGCAGAACCCCTACCCGTACGGACGTTTCGCCGCCGTCGGCTCGCTCTGACCGAAGTCGGCCCTCCTCGGCCACCCTGTCGCGTCCTCACCTGCCGATCAGCCGGCTGTGCCAGGCTTGCGGACGATCCCCACGTGGCCCCACCCCGGTGGCGGCCCGTCGCCTCGAGAGTCGGGAGTCGTATGCCGCCGCGCGCCGCCCTCGTCGTCGGTCTGGCCACGGCCGCGCTGCTCGCCGCCTGCTCGGGCACCCCGACGCCTGGCGAGTCCGAGACGGCGAGCGCCACCGCGAGCCCGGCGGCGCGTCGACCTCCGGTCCCCCACCGGGTCTTCGCCCCCTCCTCGTTCTGGTACTCCCGCCTCCCGGCCTCCACCCCCACGGACCCCCGCAGCAGCGCCATCGTCCGCGACCTGCGCGCCGCAGCCGTCGAGCACGGCCGGCCAGGACTGCCGAACGTCACGCTCAACACGCACGACTACACCCCGCCGCTGGTCACCACGACCCCGTCCGACCCCGTCCACGACGTCCGCGCCGCGCCCGGGTGCCGGTTGCATCCTCGCGTCGCCGAGTCGCTGCGCGGTCTGCGCATCCCCGACGACCTGCGCCCGGCCGGTGGCAGCGACCACGAGGCGGCGCTGCACGATCCCGCCACGGACCGCTACACCGACCTGTGGCGGTTGACCCGCGGCGCGGACGGGTCGTGGACCGCGTGCGGGGGCGGGTCGATCCAGGCCGCCTCGCGCAGCGACGGCGTCTTCCCCTTCCCCATCGGCACGACCGCCACCGGCCTGCCCTTCGCGGGCGGGATCATCCGCGCCGACGAGCTGCGCCGCGGGCGGATCGACCACGTCGTCGGAGTGGCCGTCCCGTATGCCGCCGCCGCCCCCGCCCACTCCTGGCCCGCGGTGCGGTCGGACGGGCGCAACCCGCGCGGCCAGGTGGTGCTGCGCCAGGGCCAACGGCTGCGCCTGCCCGCCGACCTCGACGTGGACTCCCTCGGGCTCACGCCGACCGCCCGCACCATCGCCCGCGCGGCCCAGGAGTACGGCCTGATCGTGTGGGACACGAGCGGTGCCGTGAGCTTCCGCGCGGAGAACGCCTCGGCGTTCTCGGGCGACCCCTACCCGGGGCTCCTGCGGGTCGGCAGCGGGTGGGAGGCGCTCAACGGGAGCGGCGACGGCCGGCACCAGCCGTTCCCGCTCGACCGCCTGGAGGTGCTGCCCGTGGACTACGGCCGTTGAGGCCGCGCCCCCGTCATACGTCCGCGTGCCGCGCCCTGAAGAACGAGTAGACCCCGAAGGACGCGAATCCCAGAGCCATGAACGCGACGACCACCCGACCGTAGGGCTGGTCGAGCAGGAAGCGCAGCGCGCCGTCCAGGCCGTTGGTCCGCGACGACGAGTTCGCCATCGCCGCCGCGACGAACAGCCCGCCGACGACCGCCAGCGCGATCCCGCGCGTCGGGTAGCCGAGCATCCCGGCGTAGACCGCGACCGGACCGGGGTCCTCCTCGAGGTCGTGCAGGAACGTGCGCCGCAGCCCCTTGACCACGTGGTAGATGCCGACGCCGATGATCCCCAGGCCGACCGCGGCGACGAGCAGACGTCCGGCCGGCGCCCCGAGCAGGCTCGTGGTGAAGCCCTGCACCTGCCGCTTGCCCGACGACCCGGTGCCGCGCGCGAACCCGAAGGCCGACCAGGCGAGGATCGCGTAGACCACGGCCTTGGCGCCGTCCTTGAGCCGGGACTGCCAGCTGTCGCCGCCGAGCCCCGGGACGATCACCTCGGTCAGCTGCCACAGCGCGAGGCCGAGGAAGCCCGCGACGCCCAGCCACAGCGCCACCCGGCCGAGGGTGTGCTGCGACAGGGCTGCCAGGGCGCCCGACTGGTCGGCGTCACCCGTGGCGTGGAGCATCGCGAGCTGCAGGCAGATCCAGGCGATCAGCAGGTGGAGCAGGCCGTTGACCGCGTAGCCGGTCCGGACGGCCGCCCTGGTGGCGGGGTGATCGCCGGCCTTCTCGGCGACGTCCTCGATCCGGTCGCCCACGTCGCCGCCGGAGGCCGACCCGCTGTGCCTGCGCTCGCTCATGAGCACATGATGCCCGTCCGGGGGTGCCGGCGTGGTCGGTTCCGGCCTGCCGTGCGGGGTTCGTGCGCGAGGGCCGATAGGTTGGCCTCGACCACCGAGGAGAGGACCGCGATGCCCCGCACGTCACGACCGCGTCATCGACGCACCGCGGGACTGGCCCTCGTCACCGTGACCGCTCTCGCCACCGCCGCGTGCAGCAGCGATCCCCTGGTGGCGGGCGTGTCCTTCGACCGTCCGGGGCTCGGCCTGCGGGTGCTGCGCGACCAGTCAGGCTTCGAGAGCGAGCTGGCCCGCGACCTGGGCGCCCGGCTCGGCTATCCCGGCAAGAAGGACGTCACGCTCAGCAACGTCCCCGAGCCACGCGCGACGCCGACCAAGGGTGCGGTCCCCTACGACCTCCTGGTCGCCGCCTATCCCACCGGGTCGACACCTCCCACGGGCGTCCACCTCGTCGGCCCCTACCTGCGCGGCGGTCAGGACATCGCCGTCCGCGCGGGTGAGCGCAATGAGGTCACCCCCCGGTCCCTCGTGGGCCGCCGGGTCTGCCTCGTGGACGGCACCCACCTGGCCCGCGCTGCGGCCTCGACCTTCCCCGGTGCCCGGCTGGCCTATCGACGCACCCTGTCGACCTGCCTCACCGAGCTGCGCCAGGGCACCGTGGACGCGGTCAGCGACGAGGGCCTGGCGCTGCGGGGCTACGCCTCAGAAGCGCCGTTCAAGGGCACGATCCGCGTGGTCGGGGCCGAGATGGGCACGATCGACTACTACCTGCGCGTCAATGACGAGGACGCCGAGCTGTGCGGACGGGTCAAGACCGCTCTCGAGGAGTCGATCAAGGACGGATCGTGGTCCAGGCTGTATGCCGACCAGCTCGTGAAGACAGGTGTCGTCGCTGACGTTCCCGCGCCACCCTCACCCGTCACGGGCTGCTCCGGGGCCTGACGGCACCTCGATGGGGCTCCCTAGCATGGCGGGGTGACCCTGGAGCTGTTCTCCCTCGTCGTCGACGACTACGACGAGGCCATCGCGTTCTTCACCGGCACGCTGGGCTTCGACCTGGTGGGAGGATCGTCCTGCCATCACCACCGACGGTCGCTCGAAGCGCTGGGTCGTCGAGCGTCCCCGCGACGGAGGGGCCGGTCTGGTGCTGGCTCGCGCCGACGGACCTGAGCAAGTCTCGGCCATCGGTCGGCAGTTCGCCGGCCGGGTCGGCCTCTTCCTGCGTGTCCGGGACCTCGACGGCGTCCTGCGTGCTGTCGGACAGGCCGGGTGCGAGCTCGTCCGGCCACCCCGCGTCGAGCCGTACGGCCGCGTCGCTGTCGTCCGGGACCCCTGGGGGAACCTCTGGGACCTGCTCGGCGACGCCACCTGAGCCAACCCCCGGCCCGCGGCAGCTGCTCCGGGCTGCGGTGCACGGTCGTGGTGCACGGTCGTGGTGCACGAAATGCATAGAAACGACGAAACCCCTTGCAGGACAAGGGGTTTCACTGCTCCCCCGATTGGACTCGAACCAATAACCTGCCGGTTAACAGCCGGCTGCTCTGCCAATTGAGCTACAGGGGACCGCACCGCGTGCGGCGCGAGAGAGACTTTAGCAGCAACTCTGCGCGCGACCGAATCCGCCTGGCACCCGTGCGTCGTCATGGCTTCACCGGGCGGGCACCCGGTCTTGGGCTCGCCGAGAGGGACAGGAGACCGGCATGGACGGGTGGGATCGGGTCGACGAGCGCGTGCTCCTCGGCGTGGGGCGCGAGGTGTTCGAGCGGGCCTCGGCCGGCCTGATGTCGTGGGGCATGCACCGGGGCGCCGGCCTGACGGTGGACTCCCCTGACGACGTCGTCCGCACGGACACCCGGGCGGTCCTGCGCCTGGGCGTCGGCAGGATGTCGCTGAGGGCCCCGGTCGTGGTCACGCGCGTATGGCGCGGCCCGACGCGCACGGGGTTCACCTATGACGCCCTGCCGGGCCACCCGGAGATGGGCACCGAGACCTTCCTGGTCGAGCTCGAGGGCAACGACGCAGGCCGTGCCGGCGGTGGCGCGGCCGGGCACGTCGAGGGGCGTCCGGCGGACGGCGAGCCGCGGGTGTGGCTCACGATCACGGCCCGGTCCCGACCCGCGACGTGGTGGTCCCGCGCCGGCGGTCCGGTCACGCGGCTCGTGCAGCGCGGCATCACCCGGCGCTACGTCGCTGCGATGCGCCGGATCGCGCGCGGCGCCTGAGCGCGACGGCCGACGCTCGGCCTCGGCCCCAGCCCTCACTCCTCCGGCGGCAGCCCTCACTCCTCCGGCGGCAGCCCCACGGCGTCGCGCAGCTCCGCGGTGGCGGCCGCCACGGCGCGCTGCACGACCGGATCGTCAGCCGGGACGCCCTGGCCGTAGAGCGTCTGCACCAGCACCTCACGGGTCGCGAGCTCCTGCCGGACGACCACCCGCACGCTCCCCCGCCCGTGGGCGACCTTGACGTCGTGATGGGTGATGACGCTGGCCTGGACCCGCTCCCGCAGGGCCGCGAGGGCGGTGGGGTCGGGCTGCGGCAGCACGAACCGCCAGGGCTCGGGCCCGTCGACCCACGTGACCGTGAGCGCCTCGTCCTCGCGGGACCAGGAGCCCCGGTCCACGAGGTGCCAGGGGCGGGCCACCGGTGTCCCGGCGTCCGGGAGCAGCACCAGCTGGTGCTGGGTGATGACGAGGCGCAGCTCGGACGAGGGCGACTCCAGCACGGCGAGCACCCGGTCCTGCCTGGTGAGGCCGAGCCGGTCGAGGTCGGTGCGCGACAGCGTCGGCTTGGGGTGCTGCGTGGCGCGCCTGGGCCAGGACACCATCAGGACATCTCCGATCGGAGGACGGCGAGCTCGCGCTGGAGCCCTTGGATGCGGATGCCGAGGGCGCGGGACTCCCCGGGCTGGGCGGGGTCCATGCGCTGCAGCGCGCTGATCGCGTCGGCGATGCGCCGGCGGAGCGTCACCTCGCGCACCCGACGGATCAGCTCGTCGGTGTAGCGCCGGCTGGGGATGCCGGTGGACGCGTCGAGCCGGGTGGGCACGGGCGCGACGGCGAGCTCGTGCAGCAGCGGCCGGACCTCCTCGTCGGCGTGCTCGGTGACGGCGGTCGTCCAGGCCTGGCCGGACACGGCGACGGCGGTCGACAGTCCCCCTGCCTCGTGCACCGCCTGCAGCACGAGCTGGTAGGCGGGTGCGACCATCGCCTCGGGCGCGAGGCCGTCGACCTCCTCGGGGTCGAACAACGAGGGGTACTGCAGCAGGCACTGCAGGAGCTGGTGCTCGGCGAAGACGACGGGGTCGCGCAGGTCCGGCCTCGGCAGGGCCGTGCTGCGGGGGTCTTGCGTCGCCTCGGGGGCCTGGGCGTGCGCGGGTGGGGAGACCGGCACCCGGGTGGCGGCCTGCCCTGCGGTGGTGACCTCGTGGGCGACCTGCTCCACCGTCACACCGAGCCAGCCCGCGACGGTCCGGATGTACTCCGGGCGCAGGCCCTGGTCGCGGATCCCGGCGATGATCGGCGCGACCGACCGGATCGCCATGACCCGGCCCTCGGCCGTCTCCAGGTCGAACCGGCCGATGGTGGTGCGGACGGCGAACTCGAACATCGGGACGGCGTCCTCGACGAGGTGCCGCACGGCGTCGTCGCCGCCGGACTGCCGCAGCTCGTTGGGGTCCTGCCCGGCGTCCGCGACCGCCACGAAGCTCTGCGACGCCCACCGCTGGTCCTCCGCGAAGGCCCGCATGGCGGCCTTCTGCCCGGCGGCGTCACCGTCGAAGGTGAAGATGACCTTGGCCGGCGACTGTCCCGCCTCGTCGCGCAGGATCCGCCGCAGCGTCTTGATGTGGTCGACGCCGAAGGACGTGCCGCAGGTCGCGACCGCCTGCTCGACCCCGGCGAGGTGGCAGGCCATCACGTCGGTGTAGCCCTCGACGATCACCGCCTGCCGGTCCCGGGCCATGGCGCGCTTGGCCAGGTCCAGGCCGTAGAGCACGGAGGTCTTCTTGTAGATCGGCGTCTCGGACGTGTTGAGGTACTTGGCCTCGATCCGGTCGTCGTCGAAGATGCGCCGCGCGCCGAAGCCGACGGTGTCGCCGGTGACGTCGCGGATCGGCCACACCACGCGACCCCGGAACCGGTCGTAGGGCCCGCGCCGCCCCTGGGCCGACAGGCCCGACGTGACGATCTCGTCGTCCGTGAAGCCCTTGGAGCGCAGGTGGTCGGTGATCAGCTCGCCACCTCGCGGCGCGTAGCCGACGCCGAACACAGCGCAGTCCTTGCCGCTGAAACCCTTGCCGCGCAGGAAGTCTCGCCCTGCGCGCGCCTCGGGCATGGCCAGCAGCGCCTCGGCGTAGAACTCCGACGCGACGCGGTGGGCCTCGACCAGGCGCTGCCGCTTGCCGGCGGGCTCGCGCTGCGGCGCATCGCCGTCCTCGTAGCGCAGCTCCACGCCGGACCTCGCCGCCAGCCGCTCGACCGCCTCGACGAAGCTGAGGTGGTCGACCTCCTGCACGAAGCGGATGACGTCGCCACCCTCGCCGCAGCCGAAGCAGTGGTAGGCCCCGACGGCCGGACGCACGGTGAACGACGGCGTCTTCTCGTCGTGGAAGGGGCACAACCCCTTGAGGCTGCCCGGCCCGGCGCTGCGGAGGGTGACGTGCTCGCGGACGACGTCCTCGATCGAGGTGCGCTCCTTGACCTGCGCGATGTCCTCGGGCTTGATCAGCGCCACCTGCACCTCCCCGTCGTCGTCGGGTCGAGTCTAGGCCGTATGCCGGAGCGCACGAGGCACCCTCACCCGCGCCAGGCCTGGTGCAGGGCGAGGGCACGGGCGTCGGTGAGGCTGGCGACCTGGTCCACCACGACCCGCAGCCGCTCCCCGTCGGTCTCGGCGGCCCGGTGGTCCGCGAGCAGCTCGCGGTCGAGCCGGGCCTCGGGGTCCGCGAGGAAGCCCTCGACCAGCCCCGCGACGACGATGCGCTCCTGCACCATGAGGTCCACGCGCTCGCGGGTCTGCATGACGTAGTGCGCCGCGATGGCCTTGAGGACGGCGACCTCGGCGCGCACGTCCTCGGGCACGACCAGGTTCGCGGCATACCGGGTGAGCGGACCGTGACCGTAGCGCTCCCGCGTCGCGCGCTCGGCAGCCCCGGCGAACCGCCCCACCAGGCGGGAGGTCAGGTCCTTGAGCCGCGCGAGGTCACGGCGTGACCCGCCGTCGAAGGTCACCGGCACCAGGTGGGGCACGACCAGGCGCCAGTAGGCCTCCTCCAGCGACCCGATCTCGACGTCGCTGGCGTAGCGGTCCCGGGCGATCGGCAGGACGTGCTCCACCGCCGCCCCGCGGTGGAGCTCGCGCACGTCGAGGCCCCCGGAGGCGATGGCGTCCTCGACGTCGTGCACGGAGTAGGCGACGTCGTCCGACCAGTCCATCGTCTGCGCCTCGATGCACCGATGGCTCGTCGGCGACCCTTCGCGCACCCAGTCGAAGGCCTCGAGGTCGTCGTCGTAGACCCCGAACTTGCGGGTCACGGTCGGTCCCTGGCCACGTCCCCAGGGGTACTTGCACGAGGCGTCCAGGCTGGCCCGAGTCAGGTTGAGCCCCGCCGAACGGTCGGTGCCGGGGTGGAACCGCTTGGCCTCTAGTCGCACCAGGAGCCTGAAGGTCTGGGCGTTTCCCTCGAATCCCCCGATGTCCTGGGCGATCTCGTCGAGCGCCTGCTCGCCGTTGTGGCCGAACGGCGGATGGCCCAGGTCGTGGGCCAGGCATGCGGTGTCGACCACGTCGGCGTTGCACCCCAGCGCGCCGCCGAGCTCGCGCCCGATCTGGGCCACCTCGAGGGAGTGGGTCAGCCGGTTGCGGACGAAGTCGCTCGACCCCGGACGCACGACCTGCGTCTTGGCCGACAACCGCCGCAGCGACGCCGAGTGCACCAGTCGTGCCCGGTCCCGCGCGAAGTCGTCCCGGTCCCCCGACTTCTGCGCCGGGTCCTCGCCCACCCACCGATCACGGTCAGCCGCGGCATACCCCTCGTAGGCCGGATGTCCCTGCTGCGTCATCTCGATCAACCCCTCCTCACCTCTGAGCCAGCACTCTAGGGCGCCCCACCGACAGACCCCTCCACGCGGCCCGAGGCCTAGGCTTGGCGCCATGACCACGACGCCGTTGTCCCGTCTGCCCCTGATCTCGGTCCACGAGCTCGGCGAGGCGTTGTGTGCCCCCGTCGAGCATCGGCCCGTCGTCCTGGACGTCCGCTATGCCATGGGTGGATCCGACGGGCGCGAGCAGCACGCCGCCGGCCACGTGCCGGGGGCGGCCTACGTGGACCTGGACACCGTCCTGGCCGACATCCGCCCGGACGGCGCCGGTGGCCGGCACCCGCTCCCCCGGCCCGAGCAGCTGCAGGCCGGGCTGCGTGCCGCCGGTGTGCGCAGGGACCGCCCGGTCGTGGTCTACGACGACTGGCGCTCGATCGCCGCGTCCCGGGCCTGGTGGCTCCTGCGGCACGCCGGCCACGCCGAGGTCAGCGTCCTCGACGGAGGCTGGGGCGCGTGGCAGGCCGCGGACCTGCCCGTGGAGACCGGCGAGGTCACGCCCGAGCCAGGCGACGTCGAGGTGGGGCCCGGTGCCCTGACCGTGCTGGACGCGGACCAGGCGCTGCGCTACGCCGAGAGCGGCACGCTGCTCGACGCCCGCCCGGCCAACCGGTTCAAGGGCCAGGACGAGACCGTCGACCCCGTCGCGGGGCACATCCCCGGTGCTGTCTCCCTGCCCGCGCTCGAGCTGGTCGATGACGAGGGGCGCTTCCTGCCGCGCGACGAGCTGCTCGCCAGGTTCCACCGGCGTGACGTGCACGACGGCAGCACCGTCGGCGTCTACTGCGGGTCCGGGGTGCAGGCCTGCCACGTCGCCCTGGCCGCGGCGGCGGTCGGCATCAGCGACGACCTGGCCGTCTATGCGGGGTCGTGGAGCGACTACATCGCCGACCCGAGCCGGCCGGTCGAGACCGGCGCCTGAGCGGTCCAGGCCGTATGCCGCAGCCCCCGCCCCCGGTGCTCAGCCGCCGCTGACGCTCAGCTCGGCCTCGGCGATGAGCCGCTGCTGGCGCTCGTCGATCTGCGGCGAGTCCAGCCACCCGTCGGGCAGGGCCACGGCCTTGGGCGACCCCGCCCGGCCACGTGGTCCCTCGGCGGCCTCGTCCGGCCAGGGCACCGACGGGTCCAGCGTCGAGATCAGCTCGTCCAGCGCGGCCAGGGAGTCCACCAGGGCCAGGCGGTTGCGGACCTCGTGGCCGGCGGGAAATCCCTTGAGGTACCACGCGATGTGCTTGCGGATGTCGCGGCAGGCCTTGCCCTCGTCCTCGTAGAAGTCGGCGAGGTAGGCCGCGTGCCGGCGCATGGTGTCCCCCACCTCGCCGAGGTTCGGCCGCGCGCGATAGGTCACGCCGGCGAAGGCTGCCGCGAGGTCCGCGAACAGCCACGGCCGCCCCAGGCAGCCGCGCCCCACCACGACCCCGTCGCACCCCGTCTCGCGCACCATCCGCACCGCGTCCTCGGCGGACCAGATGTCGCCGTTGCCGAGCACGGGGATCGTCGTCACGGCCTCCTTGAGCCGGGCGATCGTGGACCAGTCCGCCTGCCCCGAGTAGTGCTGGTTGGCGGTGCGGCCGTGCAGCGCGACGGCGGAGGCACCCTCCTGCTCGGCGATCCGGCCGGCCTCCAGATAGGTGACGTGGTCGGCGTCGATCCCCACCCGCATCTTGACCGTCACGGGGATGTCGTACGGTGCGGCCTCGCGCACGGCGGCCCGGACGATGGCGCGGAACCACTCCGTCTTCCACGGCAGCGCCGAGCCGCCGCCCTTGCGCGTGACCTTGGGCACGGGGCAGCCGAAGTTCATGTCGATGTGGTCGGCGCGGTCCTCGGTCGCGATGATGCGGGCGGCCTGGCCGACGGTGACCGGGTCGACGCCATACAGCTGGATCCCCCGGGGAGACTCGTCCTCGTCCATCTCGATGAGCTTCATCGTCAGGGGGACGCGCTCGACCAGGGCGCGCGTGGTGATCATCTCGGACACGAAGAGCTGCTTGGCGTCGGGCGTGCCCCCCGCCGCGAGCCCGGCGGCCCCGTGCTCGCGGCACAGGCGGCGGAAGGCACGGTTGGTGATGCCCGCCATGGGGGCGAGCACGACGGGCGACTCATAGGTGTGGCGGCCGATGACGAGGGGCGGGAGGACAGCAGTCATATCCCGTCGATTGTCTCAGGCCGCGCCGGGTGCCGTTGTCGGGTGCCAACACGGGACGGTATGCCGAGCGCCCGCCGCATCACCCCCACCAGCCCCGCCGCCCCATCGTTGAGAGGCGACAGATGGGGGTCAACCGACCTCCATAACCCCCATCTGTCGCCTCTCAACGAGCAGACGACTCACGCCCGTCGGCCCACGCGCCTCGGGCGGCGACCTCCTGTCTGGACAGCCGGGCAGTGGCCCGGAGAGGGCTACAGCGTCGGTATGCCGAGGGCCCGCCGCACGGCGCCCGCCGTCCACGCGCCCAGCAGCGACCCCACGACGACGTCCGAGGGGTGGTGCATCCCGCGATAGACGCGAGACGCGGCGACGCTCACCGGGACACCCCACCGGATGGCCTGCGCGAGACAGCGCGAGCCGGGCACGTCCTGGCGTGCGATGGCGTGCGCGACGGTGAGGCTCATCGCGGTCGTGGCGCCGGTGTGCCCCGAGGGGAAGCTCGAGGTGTGGGCGGGCTTGTCGAGCCAGGGCACGTCGGGACGCTCGCGCCCGACCACCCGAGCGGCGCTCATGAAGCACACCGTCTCGATCGTGATGGCGGCGAGCGGCGCGACGGTCTCGCGCACGCTGCGGGTCTCGCGCCACAGCCACCCGCCGTACACCAGCGACATGACGATGGTGGCGGGCGTGTCGGCATACGTGGACGGCACCCAGGTGAGGGCGTTGCCGAGGGGAGTGCGGTGACGCACGCACCAGCGGTTGAGCTCGTCCTCGGCCGGCCAGCCCTGCAGCGGCCCCTCGATGACGCGCCCGAGGGCGGCGATGCCGACGCTGATCGCCGCCCCCGGCAGCACGACGTGACGCAACCAGGGGGCGAGGGGGTGAGCCATGGGCCGAACCCTAGCCCGTGTGCCCCGCCAGCAGCTGCTCGAAGGGGGTCACCGGCGCGAGCCCGACGCCGGAGGAGCGGGCGGCACGGTCCGACCGGTCCCGGTCGGCCGAGCCCTCGGCGAACCCCGCCACGGCCCCGGTCTCGGCCACGACCAGCGCGGCCAGCTCGGACGCCGCGCGGCGCACCCGGGAGGCCAGCCCCGACCCGGCCTCGGCGCCGCCGAAGTCCTCGGTCGCGGCGAAGACCCCGGTGGGCACGACGACGGCGCGCAGGTAGGTCAGCAGCGGCCGCATCGCGAAGTCCAGGACCAGCGAGTGGCGGGCGGTGCCGGCGGTGGCCGCGACGATCACGGGCATCCCGGTCAGCGAGTCCGGCGACAGGGCGTCGACGAACAGCTTGAACAGGCCGGCATAGCTCCCGTTGAACACCGGGGTCACGAGCACGAGGCCGTCGGCCGACGAGACGAGCTCGCGCGCCTCGTCCATCCGCGGCGTGGCCAGGCCCGAGGTCATCAGCTGCGCCAGGTCGGTCGCGAGCTCGCGCACCTCGATCACCTCGACGGAGGCGGCCTCCCCGCGCGCCGTCACCTGGGCGGTGACGGCGGCGGTGAGCTGGTCGGTGAGCAGGCGGGTGGACGAGGGCTGCGAGAGCCCGGCGGTGACGGCGACGATGCGGCGCGTCATACGGTCTCCTCCGTGGTGGCCGCCGACGCGAGGGAGGCGGTCGGCGTGACGAGGTGGTGCGGCGACTCGGGGCCGGCGGCCACGAGCGAGGCGTGGGTGGGCGGGTCGCTCGGCACGTGGGCCGGACGACGACGCTCGAACTCGGTGCGCAGGGTCGGGACGACCTCGCGGCCGAGGATCTCGATCTGCTCGAGCACCACGTCGAGGGGCAGGCCGGCGTGGTCCATCAGGAACAGCTGGCGCTGGTAGTCACCGGCGTAGTCCGCCGAGGCGAGGGTCCGCTCGATGACCATCTCGGGCGTGCCGACGGTCAGCGGGGTCGCGGTGGTGGACTCCTCCAGCGACGGGCCGTGGCCGTAGACGGGGGCGACGTCGAAGTAGGGCCGGAAGCGACGCTTGGCCTCCGCCTCGGTCTCGGCCATGAAGGCCTGACCGCCGAGCCCGACGATCGCCTGGTCCGCGGACCCGTGGCCGTAGTGCTCGAACCGCTGGCGGTAGAGCGAGACCATCTGCCGGGTGTGCTCCGGGCCCCAGAAGATGTGGTTGTGGAAGAAGCCGTCGCCGTAGTAGGCCGCCTGCTCGGCGATCTCGGCGCTGCGGATCGAGCCGTGCCACACGAACGGCGGGGTGCCGTCCAGGGGCGCGGGGGTCGAGGTGTAGCCGTGCAGCGGGGTGCGGAACCGACCCTCCCAGTCGACGACGGACTCGCGCCACAGCCGCCGCAGGAGGTGGTAGTTCTCGACCGCGAGCGGGATGCCCTGGCGGATGTCCTTGCCGAACCACGGGTAGACGGGGCCGGTGTTGCCGCGGCCCATCATCAGGTCGACGCGACCGCCCGACAGGTGCTGCAGCATCGCGTAGTCCTCCGCGATCTTGACCGGGTCGTTGGTCGTGATCAGGGTAGTCGCGGTGCTCAGCAGCAGACGTTCGGTCTTGGCGGCGAGGTAGCCCAGGTGGGTGGTCGGGGAGGACGGCACGAACGGCGGGTTGTGGTGCTCGCCGGTCGCGAAGACGTCCAGGCCGACCTCCTCGGCCTTGAGGGCGATCTGCGTCATGGCCGTGATGCGCTCGTGCTCGGTCGGGGTGCGACCGGTGGTCGGGTCCGTGGTGACGTCGCCGACCGAGAAGATGCCGAACTGCATGGGGTCCTCCTCCACGCTGTTGGTTGAATGTTCAACCACTCTAACAGGCGACCCCGGGGATCCATTCCCGTATGACGAGAAGGCCCGCCCGACGTGGTCGTCGGGCGGGCCTGTTGCGCGGTGGTGGCGGCGGTGCCGTCAGCCGGCGGCGTCGAACGACTGATGCTCGTCGCGACGGGGGCGGGAACGCTCGACCTCGGCTGCCGACTCCATGCGGTCGATGAGCGCCTGGGTGGCGACGGCCACCTGCAGGACGGTCTCCTCGAAGACCTCGCGATGCTCCGGCCGCGGGCGGGCGGAGCCGGTGACGACGCGGACGTACTGCAGGGCAGCGGCGCGCGCCTCGGCCGACGTGGAGCTCATCTCCGCGTCGTGCAGTGCTCGTAGCTGTCGGGCCATGGATCAACGATGGCACAGCTGCCCGGGTCAGGTGGTGAATACGGACGAATTAGCCGATATGGCCAGTTTCAACGACATCGGACGAGGGCCTCAGCAGCCGACGAGGCGCTCGGCCAGGTAGCCCTCGAGCGCGTCCAGACCCACGCGCTCCTGCCGCATCGTGTCGCGGTCCCGGACCGTCACGGACCGGTCGCCGATCGTGTGGAAGTCCACGGTGACGCAGTAGGGGGTGCCGATCTCGTCCTGGCGGCGGTAGCGCCGCCCGATGGCCTGCGCGTCGTCGGTCTCGACCATCCAGTGGCGCCGGAGCCGGTCGGCGAGGTCCGCGGCGAGCGGCGAGAGGTCCGCGTGGCGCGACAGCGGCAGGACGGCGACCTTGACCGGCGCCAGCAGGGGGTGCAGCCGCAGGACGACCCGCTGCTCGACCCCGCCCTTGGTGGTCGGTGCCTCGTCCTCGGCGTAGGCGTCGACGAGGAAGGCCATGAACGCGCGGGTCAGGCCGGCGACCGGCTCGACCACGTGCGGGATGTAGCGCTCACCGGTCCGCTGGTCGTAGTAGCGCAGGTCCGCGCCCGACGCGTGCGAGTGCCGGGCGAGGTCGTCGTCGGACCGGTCCGCGATCCGCTCGAGCTCGCCCCACTCGGCCTCGGGGTCGCCGTAGTGGTACTCCAGGGTCGTGCCCCGCGTGGCGAAGTGGGCGAGGTCGTCCGCGGGCCGCTCGGTCCGGCGCAGGCGGGCCGGGTCCACCCCGAGGCGGACGTACCACTCGCGCCGCTGCTCCACCCAGTAGTCGTGCCACCCGGCCGCCGCGCCCGGCTCCACGAAGTAGGCCAGCTCCAGCCGCTCGAACTCGTGCGTGCGGAACGGGAACGCCCCGGGCGACAGCTCGTTGCGGAAGGCCTTGCCCGCCTGGGCGATCCCGAACGGCAGCCGACGCCGGGAGGTGGTCACGACGTTGGCGAAGTTGAGGAAGGCGCCCTGCGCCAGCTCCGGCCGCAGGTAGTGCGCCTCTCCCCCGGCCGCACCGGCCCCGAGCCGGGTCGACACCAGCCGCGTCACCGGGGACGCCTCGACCCACGAGCCCATGGCGCCGCAGGCGCGGCACGGGATCGCGTCCAGGCGCAGCCCCTCCTCGCCGGCCGCCTGGCGCAGCTCCGGCACCGCCGCCACGTCGTGGCAGCGCTCGCACTCCAGCACCGGTGCCGTGTAGGCGTCCACGTGCCCGGAGGCGCGCCATACGGCCGCGGGCAGCACGACCGAGGAGTCCAGCCCCACGACGTCCTCGCGCAGCTGCACCATCGCCCGCCACCACTGACGCTGGATCGCCTCCTTGAGGGCGACCCCGAGGGGGCCGTAGTCCCAGGCGCCGGTCCCGCCGTAGATCTCGCCGGAGGGGTAGGCGAAGCCCCGGCGCTTGCACAGCGACAGGACGTCGTCGATGGTCGAGCGATGCTGGGGCATGGACCGAAATCTAGTCGGTAGGGTGGTGCGGTGCCTGAGACCACCCCCCTGCGCCAGTCCGTCGAACGCGCCAGCACCCCCGCCGCCGCCGCCCTGTCGCGGCTCCCCGGCTGGGCCACCACCGTGGTCTGGGTCGCGCTGCTGGTGATCGCCGCGATCGTCGGCGGACCGGTCGGCTGGGTGCTGCTCGGCCTCGCCGTGGCCTTCGTCGCCTGGCTCCTCTACCTCGCGTGGCCCTACGCCTCGACCAACGCCAAGCTGATCCGCATCGCGGCCGCCCTGCTCGGGGCGGCCCTGGTCCTCGTCCGCCTGCTCCCCCGCTGACCCGCCGGGGGCCGGGGCATCGACCGGCCTTCGTCCCCCAGGCTGATGCCTTTACCGGCGGCGGGTCCTGACCGGCTCCTAGACGGGCGCCATCGACTGCGGCATCTGCACCGCCACGACCCGCCCGCGAGCCACGACCGTCTCCCCCGCCGACACGGTCTCCTCGACGACGACCTTGCGCCCCTTGACCTGCTCGATCACGCCCCGCACCTCCAGCTCGACCCCCATCGGCGTCGGCGCGAGGTAGTCCACCTGCAGGCTCGCCGTGACGTAGCGCAGCAGCGGCTCCGTCGCCGGGTCCAGCCCCGCCGCCCGCGACCCCGCGGCCGCCGCCGAGCCCGTCCCGTGGCAGTCGATCAGCGACGCCACCAGCCCGCCGTAGACATAGCCCGGGATCGCCGTGTGCTCCGGCCGCGGCATGTAGCGCGCCACCGTCTCCTCGCCGTCCCAGTAGCTGCGCAGCCGGATCCCCGTCTCGTTGAGCCGCCCGCAGCCGTAGCAGTGCGCCACGTCCTCGGGATAGCCGTCCTGGAACGCCCTGCCGTCGCTCATCGCCCTGCCCCTCTCGTGTCGGTCACCCCGAGACTAGGGACGTCGGCCGTATGCCGCCCGCGCGCCCCCACGGTGGGTCGCCGAGCGGTGGCGCGGGGGCGTCATACGGTCGCCGCCAGCGTCAGGCCGCGGCCTGACGTCCGAGGTCCGAGGTCCGCGGCCTGAGGTCCGAAGGCCTGAGGTCCGAAGGCCTGAGGTCCGAGGTCCGAGGCCTGTGGTGCAGCGGGGTCAGGCCAGGTTCCGACGGTCCGTCAGGACGAGCGGCCCGTCCTCGGTGACGGCGATCGTGTGCTCGACGTGCGCGGTGCGGGAGCCGTCGGCGCTGCGCAGCGTCCACCCGTCGCGGTCCTTGGCGAGCTCGTCCGTGGTGGCCATGAGCCAGGGCTCGATCGCGATGACGAGGCCGGGACGCAGCCCGAGACCGCGTCCAGCACGCCCGTCGTTGGGGATGTGCGGCTCGCCGTGCATGGTGCGACCGACGCCGTGACCGCCGAACTGCGTGTTGACCCCGTAGCCCGCCTCCGCCGCCACCTCCCCGATGGCCGCGCTGACGTCGCCGAGCCGCTGGCCCACGCGCGCCGTGTCGATGGCCGCGGTCAGCGCCCGCTCGCAGGTGTCGATGAGCTCCAGGTCGGCCGGCGCGGCCTCGCCCACGATGAAGCTGATGGCGCTGTCGGCCACCCACCCGTCCACCGACGCGGCGAAGTCCAGGGTCACGAGGTCCCCGTCACGCAACCGATAGCGGTGCGGAAGTCCGTGCAGCACAGCGTCGTTGACGCTCGTGCAGATCACGTGCCCGAACGGCGAGTCGCCGAAGCTCGGGTGGTAGTCGAGGTAGCAGCTCGTCGCCCCGCGCTCCCGGATGAGCTCGTGCGCCCGCGCGTCGACGTCCAGCAGGTCCGTCCCCACGCCGACCTCGCGGCGCAGCGTCGCGAGCACCCGGGCGACGAACTCCCCCGCCGGGCGCATCGCCTGGACCTCGGCCGGCGTCTTGTACTCGATCACCCGCCAACCTTCTCATCCGGATGCTCGATGCCGGTGCAGGCGCGTGCGCATCCGGCCGTATGCCGCAGCGCCCACCGCCTCCCGGGCCCCGGCATACGGCCGTCCCCCGTCTCGGCGACCGTCCCCCGTCGGCCCGGCCATCCGCCGCGGCACCCACCAGCCCCCGTGGCGTGCTGCAGCTCGCCACGGACACCAGCCGCCGCCACGGGCACCGGAACGTCCCGCCGAGGCAGCTGGCGTGGACGAGCCTCGTCGTCAGTCCACACCCTCGGGACCGACTCCTCGACGCTCCGGGCCTCCCTCGTCCCTCGGTCGGGTCCTCACGCCTTCGTCGTCAGACCGTACTGATGGGACCGACTCCTCGACGCTCCGGGCCTCCCTCGTCCCTCGCTCGGATCCTCACGCCATCGTCGTCAGTCCGTACTGATGGGACCGACTCCTCGACGCTCCGGGCCTCCCTCGTCCCTCGGTCGGATCCTCACGCCTTCGTCGTCAGTCCACACCGAACTCGATCGCGGCGTGGTCCAGGCTCTCCACGTCCTCGTCCGCCTCCAGGTAGCGGCGGTCGCGCGAGATGCGGTCGGCCCCACCGGGTTCGAGCTCTCCCATCAGCCTGCCCTGAGCGACGCCGAGCAGCCCCATCCCGGCATACTGCTCGAGCCGGGCGCGGGAGTCGGCGATGTCCAGGTTGCGCATGGTCAGCTGGCCGATGCGGTCCACGGGACCGAAGGCCGCGCCCTCGGTGCGCTCCATCGACAGCTTGTCCGGGTGATAGCTGAAGCCGGGGCCCTGCGTGTCGAGGATCGAGTAGTCCTCGCCACGGCGCAGGCGCAGCGTCACCTCGCCGGTCACGGCGGAGCCGACCCAGCGCTGCACGGACTCCCGGATCATGAGCGACTGCGGGTCGAGCCAGCGGCCTTCGTACATCAGGCGACCGAGCTTGCGCCCCATCTCGTGGTAGGTCTCGAGGGTGTCCTCGTTGTGGATCGCGTTGAGCAGCCGCTCGTAGGCGACGTAGAGCAGCGCCATGCCCGGTGCCTCGTAGATGCCGCGCGACTTGGCCTCGATGATGCGGTTCTCGATCTGGTCGGACATGCCGAGGCCGTGGCGCCCACCGATGCGGTTGGCCTCGAGGACCAGCTCCACGTCGCTCGCGAAGCCCTCGCCGTTGATGGCGACCGGCCGGCCGGACTCGAAGCGGATCGTGACGTCCTCGGTCTCGATCTCGACCGAGGGGTCCCAGAACTTCACGCCCATGATCGGCTCGACCGACTCCAGGCCGGTGTCGAGGTGCTCGAGGGTCTTGGCCTCGTGGGTGGCGCCCCAGATGTTGGCGTCGGTGGAGTAGGCCTTCTCCGTCGCGTCGCGGTAGGGCAGGTCACGCGTGGAGAGCCACTCGGACATCTCCTTGCGCCCGCCGAGCTCGTCGACGAAGTCCGCGTCCAGCCAGGGCTTGTAGATCTTGAGCCCCGGGTTGGCGAGCAGGCCGTAGCGGTAGAACCGCTCGATGTCGTTGCCCTTGAAGGTCGAGCCGTCGCCCCACACGTGGACGTCGTCCTCGAGCATGGCGCGCACGAGCAGCGTCCCGGTGACGGCGCGGCCGAGCGGCGTGGTGTTGAAGTAGTAGCGACCGCCCGTGCGGATGTGGAACGCCCCGCAGGTCAGCGCGGCCAGGCCCTCCTCGACGAGCTGGGGTCGGCAGTCGACGAGGCGGGCGGCCTCGGCGCCGTACTCCATCGCGCGGCCGGGGACGCCGTCGATGTCGGGCTCGTCGGGCTGGCCGATGTCGGCCGTGTAGGTGAAGGGCACGGCGCCCTTCTCTCGCATCCACGCGACCGCCACGGAGGTGTCGAGGCCGCCGGAGAACGCCAGGCCGACGCGCCGGCCGATGGGGAGGGAGGTGAGAACCTTGGGCATACGGTCATCATACGGGCGGCTGCATGGCTATGCACAATTGCTCGTATGCCGCAGCCCGGCGTCTCGCGCTGCCGCACCTGTCTCGCGCTGCAGCACGAGACGAGCTCGCCGCCGGTGCCGTGCCACCTCAGCGAGCGGCGTCCTCACCCGGCTTGTCCACCGCTCCGCCGTAGCGCCGGTCCCGCTCGGCATAGATCAGCACCGCGCGCCACAGGTCCCGCCGGTCGAAGTCGGGCCACAGCGTGTCGAGGAACACCATCTCGGCATACGCGCTCTGCCACAGCAGGAAGTTGCTCGTGCGCTGCTCCCCCGACGACCGCAGGAACAGGTCGACGTCGGGCATGTCCGGGTAGTCCAGGTGGCGCGCGATCGTCCGCTCGTCGATGCCGCGCGGCGACAGCCGGCCGGCCGCGACCTCCTCGGCGATGCGCCGCACGCTGTCGGCGATCTCGGCGCGACCGCCGTAGTTCACGCAGAAGTACAGCGTCAGGACGTCGTTGTCGCGGGTCAGGTCCTGGGCGTGCTCGAGCTCCTTGATGACGCTGGACCACAGGCGCGGCCGACGGCCGACCCAGCGCATCCGCACGCCCCACTCGGCCAGCTGGTCGCGGCGGCGGTGGATCACGTCGCGGTTGAAGCCCATGAGGAAGCGCACCTCGTCCGGGCTGCGGCGCCAGTTCTCGGTGGAGAAGGCATAGGCCGACAGGTTGGGGATCCCCATCTCGATGGCCCCCGCGACCACGTCGAGCAGGCTCGCCTCCCCCGCCTCGTGACCCTGGGTGCGCGGCAGGCCCCGCTGGTTGGCCCAGCGACCGTTGCCGTCCATGACGACGGCCACGTGGTTGGGGACGAGCTCGCGCGGTATGGCGGGCGGCCGGGCTCCGGAGGGGTGCGGGAACGGCGGCCGGACCTGACCCTTCCACGCCTCCGCTCGACGGGGCTCGGCTCGACGGGACCTCAGCGCCACGACCTGCTCCTTCTGATAGCTCGGATCGACCTGCTGGATGCACTGGTCACGTGCGCTCGACCAGCCGCAGCGACCGGACCCCGCGCTCGAGGTGCCACTGCACGAAGGCCGCGACCAGCCCTGCCCCCTCGCGCCGGTGCCGCACCTCGCTCGAGTCGGCGGTCTCCCAGTCGCCCGACAGCAGCGCCGACAGCAGGATCATCGTGGCGGGGCTGGGTGCGGCGGACCCCGGGGTGCGGCAGTCTCGGCATACGGCACCGCCGGAGGCGAGGTTGAAGCCACGGTGCGGGCCCGGCGCACCGCACCGCGCGCACTCGTCGAAGCTCGGCGCCCAGCCGGCCGTGGCGACCGCGCGCAGGAGATAGGCGTCCATGACCAGGCCGCTCTCGTGCTCGTGCACCGCGAGGCTGCGCAGCGCGCCGGCCAGGAGCATGAACTGCTGGGCGTTGGGCTCGTGCTCGACCGTGAGCTGGTCGGCGGTCTCGACCATCGCGCTGGCCGCGGTGTAGGCGCCGTAGTCGCGCATGATCGTGTCGCCGTAGGCACCCAGCGTCTCGACCTGGGTCACGGTGTCGAGCGAACGCCCTTGGTAGAGCTGGACGTCCACGACCATGAACGGCTCGAGCCGGGCCCCGAAGCGGGACTTGGTGCGGCGCACGCCCTTGGCCACACCGCGGATCTTGCCGTGGCGCCGCGAGAGCATGGTGACGATGCGGTCCGCCTCACCCAGCTTGTGGGTGCGCAGGACCACCGCCTGATCCCGATAGAGCGCCATCACCCCCATCATCCCTGCTCCCGCCCGCAGGTCACTCCCCGACACCCACCCGGACACCCTCCCGGTGCGTTCAGGCCGGCGACCGGTCAGCGACGCACGGGCCAGTCCTCGGCGAGCAGGCCGTACACCCACGAGTCCGAGACCACGCCGTCGATGATGCAGTCCTGTCGCAGCGTCCCCTCCAGGACGAAGCCCAGCTTCTCCAGCACGCGACCGGACGCGGGGTTGCGGGTGTCGCACTCGGCCTGCACCCGGTTGAGCGGCAGCGCGTCGAACGCCCAGGTCAGCACGGCGCGGGAGGCCTCGGTGGCGTAGCCGTGGCCCCAGGACGTCTGGGTCAAGCAGTATCCGAGCCGGGCGCTGCGGAAGGTGTCGTCCCAGTCGACGAAGAGGCACCACCCGAGGAAGGCCCCGTCCTCGAGACGCTCGACCGCCACCCGGATGCCGCTGCCCTGCTCGGCCATGGTGCGGCAGCGCTCGAGGAAGACCCCGGCGCGGGCGGGATCGGTCCAGGGCGGTGAGTCCCAGTACTCCAGCACCCTCGCGTCGCTCATCAGGGCCGTCAGGTCGTCGGCATCGGACGCCGCGAACGGGCGCAGCAGCAGGCGATCGGTGCGCAGGGTGGGGGTGAGCAGCTCCATGCGGCCACCGTAGCGACGCGAAGAGACGGCGCCGAGGGAGTTTTCGGCGCTATGATCGAACGCATGATCGGACTGCAGGGCTCCATCTTCGACCTGGCGGAGGAGTGTGCGCCGGGTCCCCTCGACGGGATGCAGCGCACGGAGCTGACGCGGGGCGCCTGGGTCGATCACTTGCCCGGTTGGGTGCAGGGCTCCGGCCAGCTCTTCGACCGCCTCGTCGAGGTCGTGCCGTGGCACGCGGAGGAGCGCCAGATGTACGACAACGTCGTCGCGGTCCCGCGCCTCACGAAGTACTACGGCTCGCGCGAGACGCTGCCCGACCCCCTGCTCGACGACCTCCGGGACCGACTGTCGGCGCACTACCTGCCCGAGCTCGGCGAGCCCCTGACCAGCGCGGGGCTCTGCCTCTATCGCGACGGCGCCGACTCGGTCGCCTGGCACGGAGACACGATCGGTCGCGGCTCCACTCACGACACGATCGTCGCCATCGTCTCGGTGGGGGCGGCACGCACGCTGGCCCTGCGGCCCCGCGGGGGTGGCCCCACCGCGCACCGGTTCTCCCTCGGTCACGGCGACCTCGTCGTCATGGGTGGTTCGTGCCAGCGGACGTGGGAGCACGCCATACCGAAGTCGACCTCCGCCACCGGCCCCCGCATCTCGATCCAGTTCCGCCCCCGCGGCGTCCGCTGACCCTCCCCCCACTCCACCGACATCGTGGGGGTTTCGTCCAACGTCCTTGGACGAAACCCCCACGATCATCGTTGGTCGGGCGAGGTGAACGCCGTTGCCATGCGGGCTCGCTCGCGCTCGCCGATGCCGTATGACGCCGCTGCGCGGTCCCACCCGCTCGCGGCGGCCCGGACCTCGTCGAGGATCCGCGCGGCGTCGGTCTCCCCGAGGCGGAAGTACTCCGCGACGTCCAGCGCCGCCTCGATCGAGCCCCCGTCGCCCGGGTCGGCGACGTCCGTGGCGAAGGGGCCGGCGAAGGGCGTCGGGTTGAGGTCGAACGCCGGCGAGAGCACCCACCCATCGCCCTCGCGCAGGAAGCCGTGGTTGCGCAGGTGGTCGTCCGTGTTGTTGACCAGGATGCCGAGGACGACGCGCCGCCAGAGCTGGTGCAGGTCCTCGCGCGCCTGGGGCGAGACCTGCTCGACCACCTCGGCGATGTCCAGGTAGGTCGCGCGGTCGCCGTCGGTGGCCTCGAGCATCGTCATGGCGCTGACGTAGCCGAGCCGGTCGGCACCCCGCCGGTCGAAGCGCTCCACGACCAGCACGTCGCGGCCGCCCACCGCCACGAGCCGTGACGGCGGCACGACGACCTGTGCCGCGGCGGCCAGGTCGAGCGCGACCTTCTCCCAGGCCATGACGTTCCAGTCGTCGTGCAGGTCCGCGGGGAACTTGGCGATGCCGACCGCCCCTCCGGGCAGGCGCACGTGGGCCTTGGGGCGTGCCCCGCCGAGGGACGACCCGGCACCGACGAGCCGCCGCAGCTCCCCCAGGTCGGCCTCGTCGGACAGCACCTTGTCCGCCAGCGACAGCAGGGTGCCGAGCTCGGTGAGGACGGGCACGCCGTCCTGCGCCCCCGCCCGGAAGCTGCCCGGCGGGTCCGCCGGCAGGCGGTAGCGGAGCGCGCCCTGCCGCAGGTCGTCGCGCACGCCGAGCAGGAAGTCGGACTCCCCCGGCTGACGGGGCGTCTCGCCGGCCTCGCGAGCCGCCTCGGCGAGGGTGCGCCGCACCAGCGTCCGCCCCCACCGGTCGGGCGCACTGTCCGCGAAGGCGCCGAACAACCTCCCCGCACTGTGGAACCCACCGGATCGCAACGGCAGACCGGGCTCGAGCGCATAGGCGCCCTCGCGCGCGAGGTAGCCCGGGTCGTAGGTGAAGGTGAGGGACTCGGCCCCGCGCCCCTGGTGCACGTGCATGGTCCCCACCCGCACGTCGGGGTCGAGCCACACCTCGACGGTGATCACGGCTCCCCCGCTCCGGCCCGGCGTCGCACCCGCCGCGGCAGGAGCTCCTCCGCACGCAGCCGTCCCACGTCGCTGCGGAGGGGATCGACCGACGCCACGAGCTCGTCGAGCACACCCAGCGCCCGGGCCACCCGCAGGGCGTGCTCCAGCGCCGCACCCTCACCGGCCTCGAGGCGCTTGACGGTGCGCTCCGAGATGCCTGCGCGGTCGGCGACCTGGGCCACCGTCAGTCCCTGCAACACCCGCCAGCCGCGCAACGACTCCCCCAGGCTCGCCAGAGCGCGGGTGACGGGGCGTGGCGTCGGGCTCGTCATACAGCCAAACTAGCAACACGGGGCCAGATCTGACCCCTTAACCCTGCAACTAGGCCAGATCTGTCCCCCCACAACCGCAGGTCGTGAGTGTTCGGTCCAAGACTCTTGGACCAAACACTCACGATCGTGGGGGTGGGTGGGAGGGGTGAGTCGTCAGCGCTCGGCGCGGTTGACCGCCGAGACCACGGCCTCGATCGAGGCGCGCAGGATGTTCTCGTGCAGGCCGATGCCCCAGAGGACGCGCTCGCCGACGGCACACTCGACGTATGACGCCGCCCGGGCGTCGCCACCCGCCGACATGGCGTGCTCGGCGTAGTCGAGGACGCGCACGTCGACGCCATAGGCACCCAGCGCGTCGACGAAGGCCGCGATCGGACCGTTGCCGCTGCCCGTCAGGACCTGCTCGACCCCACGGTCGTCGATCCGGAAGGACCACGTGCCGCGTCCGCCCTCGCCCTCGTCGTCCGTGCGAACTCCCTTGAGCGCGAACCGGCCCCAGCGCCGCTCGGCCGGCAGGTACTCGTCCTCGAAGACCTCCCACAGCTGCGCCGGCGACACCTCGCCGCCCTGCGCGTCCGTGCGGGCCTGCACGACGGCGCTGAACTCCATCTGGAGGCGGCGCGGCAGGTCCAGCCCGCGCTCGGACTTGAGGATGTAGGCGACGCCGCCCTTGCCGGACTGGCTGTTGACGCGGACGACCGCCTCGTAGGACCGGCCGATGTCGTGCGGGTCGATCGGCAGGTAGGGCACGCCCCACACGAGCTCGTCGATCCCCTTGCCGGAGGACGCGGACTCGCGGTCCATCCAGTCGAAGCCCTTCTTGATGGCGTCCTGGTGCGACCCGGAGAAGGCCGTGAAGACGAGGTCGCCGCCGTAGGGGTGGCGCTCGTGGACGGGCAGCTGGTTGCAGTGCTCGACCACCGAGCGGATGCCGGCCATGTCGGAGAAGTCGATCTGCGGGTCGATGCCCTGGCTGACCATGTTCATGCCGAGCGTGACCAGGCAGACGTTGCCGGTGCGCTCGCCGTTGCCGAACAGGCAGCCCTCGATGCGGTCCGCCCCGGCCAGGTAGCCCAGCTCGGCCGCCGCGACGCCCGACCCGCGGTCGTTGTGCGGGTGCAGGGACAGGACGACGGACTCGCGGCGGTCCAGGTGCCGGCTCATCCACTCGATCGAGTCGGCGTAGACGTTGGGCGTGGCCATCTCGACCGTGGCCGGCAGGTTGATGATGATCTTGTGGTCCGGGGTCGGGTCGATGACCTCGATGACCTCGTTGCAGACGCGGGCGGCGAACTCGAGCTCGGTGCCCGTGTAGGACTCCGGGGAGTACTCGTAGTAGATGTCCGTGTCGGGCAGCGTCTCCTCGAGCTTCTTGCACAGGCGGGCGCCCTGCAGCGCGATGTCGACGATGCCGTCCTGGTCGAGGCCGAAGACGACCTTGCGCTGCAGCACCGAGGTGGAGTTGTAGAAGTGGACGATCGCCTGCTTGGCGCCCCGCAGGGCGTCGTACGTGCGCTCGATCAGGTGGTCGCGGCACTGCGTGAGGACCTGGAGCGTCACGTCGTCCGGGATGTGACCGCCCTCGATCAGCTGGCGGACGAAGTCGTAGTCGGTCTGGCTGGCGCTCGGGAAGCCGACCTCGATCTCCTTGTAGCCCATGGCGACGAGCAGCTGGAACATGCGCAGCTTGCGCTCCGGGCTCATCGGGTCGATGAGGGCCTGGTTGCCGTCCCGCAGGTCGACGGCGCACCAGCGCGGGGCGGCCTGCATGACCTTGTCGGGCCAGGTGCGGTCGGGCAGCTCGACGCGGATCTGCTCGTGGAAGGGGACGTACTTGCCAACCGGCATCGGGCTGGGCTGCTGGGGGTGGATCATGCTCTCGTGCCTCACAGTTCGCTGGTCGCTGTCATGCTCGACGGCCGAGCAGAGCGAGCTCCGCGGCGAGGGCGGCCGTCTCTAGAGGGCCTCGCCGCGGCAGGGAAGGAGGAGGCTCCAGGTGGCCGGGTGGACGGCCCCGTTCCGCATACGCACGATCCTGACCGTATGGCGATGCCCCCGGCCCGTCCACCTGGCACGCCGGGCGGTCCCGCATCCTGGGACGCCGTGTCCACGTCACGTCCTGCTGGAGACGGCGCGGGGCGTTCTCCTGATGGCGCGGTCTCGGCAGGCAGTCGAGCCCCAGCAGTCACATGCTGGTCGTATGCCGACCGCGCCTGCGCAGCTCCCCGCCCCCGTCCTGCCGCGCTGCTGCGGCATCGTCCCGCCGCACCTGCTGCGGCACATCGCCGAGGACGCGCCGGAGCGGCGCGCGGTCGAGGCGGCGCGGCACACGTTGCAGCACGACACGCGCAAGCGCAGCACACGCGAGGTCCGCACCACCCGTCCGGAGCCGCGCCTGCCGGGGGCGATCGGCCTGCGGGACTCGCGCACCCGTCATACGACTCCTGCTGCGCCACAACCGGGCTCGCCGTCGCAGCCCGTCACGCTGAAGCCCGACCGCCGCCTCCACGACGCCCGGCACGGCACGACCCTGCCCGGTCAGCTGGTCCGCTCCGAGGACGATCCCCCCACCAAGGACGAGTCCGTGACCGAGGCCTACGACGGGCTGGGGGTGACCTATCGCCTGCTGGCGGACGTCTACGGCCGGGACTCGCTCGACGGGCGCGGGCTGACGCTGGTGGCGACGGTGCACTACGACCGGGACTACAGCAACGCCTTCTGGGACGGCGAGCAGATGGTGTTCGGCGACGGCGACGGGGTCTACTTCGCGTCGTTCACCGACTCCATCGACGTCATGGGCCACGAGCTGGCGCACGGCATCACGCAGTTCACGGCGGGACTGACCTACGTCGGGCAGTCCGGCGCCCTCAACGAGTCGATCTCGGACGTCATCGGCTCGCTGACCAAGCAGCACTCCCTCGGGCAGACCGCGGACCAGGCCGACTGGCTGATCGGGGCCGGGATCTTCACCCCCAAGGTCCACGGGGTGGCGCTGCGGTCCATGAAGGCGCCCGGCACGGCCTATGACGACCCCGCCCTGGGCAAGGACCCGCAGCCGGGGTCGATGGAGGACTACGTCGACCTGCCGCACGACAGCGACAACGACAACGGTGGGGTCCACATCAACTCCGGCATCCCTAACCGCGCGTTCTACCTCGCGGCGGCTGCGCTGGGCGGGCACGCGTGGGAGCGGGCCGGACAGGTGTGGTGGGACGTGCTGACGGCGGCGCACGGCGTGCGGATCCCGCAGGACTGCGGCTTCGCCCGGTTCGCGCGGGCCACCCTCGACGCGGCGGCCGCCCGCTACGGTGCCGACAGTGAGGAGAGCACCGCCGTCGCACAGGCGTGGCAGCAGGTCGGGGTCGAGCCGGCCACCGGCAAGGACTCCGACGACTAGCGTGGTGGCGTGCGCCTCGAGAATCTGGTCATGCAGGCCCGCGACGCCGAGCGCGTCGGTGCCTTCTGGACCCAGGCCCTGGGGCTGGTGGACGCCGGCCCCACGGACTTCGGGTTCGAGGGCCGGCTGGTGCTCGGCGACGACCTGTTCCTCGACCTCAGCGTCGAGCAGGTCGACCGGGCGCCGACCCCCTCCCCTCGGCTACACCCCGACCTGGCCGGCGGCGCGCGCCAGCAGGAGGTGGTCGACCGTCTGCTCGGCCTGGGCGCTCGGCACCTTGACGTCGGTCAGCGCGACGTGCCGTGGGTCGTGCTCGCCGATCCCGACGGCAACCCCTTCTGCGTGATGGAGGATCGCGAGGCCTTTCGCGACACCGGGCCGATCGCCGCGCTGCCGCTGGACAGCGCCGATCCCGAGCGCGACGCCGCGCTGTATGCCGCCCTGACCGGATGGGTGCAGGGCGTCGGCTCCGCGCCGGTCACGCTGAGGCACCCGAGCCTGCGAGGCCCTCTGCTCGAGCTCTGGCGAGAGCTGTCGGCCAAGCAGGGTCAGAACCGGCTGCACCTCGACGTCCGGCCCGAGGCCGACGATCCGTCGCGGGACGAGCTCGTCGACCTCGCCCTCACCTTCGGGGCCACCCGCGCCGACGACGACTGGGCACAGGGGCATCCCTGGGTCGTCCTGCGGGACACCTCGGGCAACGAGCTCTGCATCCTCGACCAGCTGGACGGCTAGCAGCCCCTATCTCCCGGCGCCCCAGCGCCACAGCGTCCGATGCACCGGGCCGGCGTCGAGATAGCGCAGCACGACCTCGATGTCGGCGTGCAGCTGCTCCAGCCCGCGCCGGTAGTGCGCCGGGAAGCGGTGCTGGAGGGGATCGATGCTGTCGCGGGCCACGGCTGCGGTGGCGAGCAGGTCCGGGAGCCGGGTGCGTGGCACGCGGACGTGCAGCCGGCCGTCCACCGTGTCGAGGTAGAGCAGGCACCGGCCGGTCAGGGGCAGCACGGCCGCCGCGGCCTCCGCCCGCAGCTGGTCGCTGCGCCCCTGCCCGAGACGACCCCAGCAGGACCGCAGCGCAGAGGTGTAGCGAGACGAGGCCAGGTAGCGCTGGGCGAGCAGCTGGCAGGTCTCGTACTCCTCGTCGTCGAGGACGGCGGCCGACTGCCTGAGCGCGTCGATGAGCAGCAGCAGAGCGAGCGGCCCGCTGCCCAGCTCGAGCGACTCCGCCGCGAGACGCCGCTGGTCGGCCGGCAGTCGGGCCGTATGACGCTGCAGGAGGTCCGCGATGCGTCCGTCGATCGGCTCCAGCGCCTGCGGGGCCGGTGAGCGCAGGAACCCCCACAGCTCCAGCGGACGATGATCGGGGTTGCCGGGCGCCAGGCCAGGGGACAGTGCGCGACAGTCGGCCAGGTCCGCGCGCAGGTCCTGCCCGCTCAGGGTCACGGCCCCGAGCGCGTCCGGGTCCAGCAGCGCCATGAACTCGATCTCGCGGGCGGCAGTCGTCAGGACCTCCGCCTCCAGGTCGTGCAAGGACACGGCGACGGCGTCGGGGTACTGCGCCAGCAGCTTCATCGTCGCTCCTCCGAGCTCCACGGCCAGGTCCACGTCGGCTGGGTGCCGTCCCTGAGCGTGGTCAAGGTCGTGGTCATCTCGGTCCTCCAGGTCGTCGGGGGCTTCTCGGGAAGGGGGTTTCGGTCGACATACTCCTGCTGCAGATCGCCCGGCGCGGTCCGCGGGGGCGGCGTGGGATCGAGCCCCTCCCTCGCGCGCTGCGCGGCGTCCTGGGCCAGCATCCGCTGCTCGTGGGCCTCCTGCGTGACGCGGAAGCTCGTGCCGCCGTCGGACGCGCGCTCGTTGGTGATCACGATGTGCTGGTCGGTGCGGTCCAGGTGGTAGGCCCGCTGACCGGCCAGCTCGACGCGCGGCTGGGTGTACATCGTGCGGAAGATGCGCTCCTCGAGCTCCGCGTGCGACGTGATCTCCGGCATGTCGGGGGTGTGGACCTTGGCGCCCTTCTTGTCGAGACCGAGCACGTGCTTGTCGTAGGAGTGGCCCCGGGCGATCCGCTGCGCCGTGGCGCCGTACTCCACGTGCACCCGGTTGGTCACCTTGCCGAACATGTCGTGGGCGGCGCGGTTGCGGGCGACCTCGACGGCCCGCGGGTCGGGCCGCGGCGTGCGCACGACCCGGGGGCGCTGCCCGTCTAGATATCCCTGGGAGACGGCGGTCGCCGCGCGAGCCCACAGCGTGAGGGTCGAGTGCTGCACGGGGACGTCCATCACGTATGGCGCGCCGTCCGGGGACTCGAACGGCTCCGCCTCGTGGGCCCACTCGTAGGGGTGCGTGTAGACCCACTGCGCCAGCTCGTGATCGCCGGTCGCCAGCAGCACGGAGCGCGCGAGCATCCCGGCGTCCCCGTGGTCGGAGTACTCGTCCGCCGCGGTGGCGAACGCCTCGTCCTCGGCATAGCGCTGCCGTGACTCCTCGCTCACCGGGCCCCGGCCCCTCTTGTGGGTGTGCGAGGAGACGACCCCCACCACCTGGTGGGCACGGGTGCGCAGGTCCTCGTCGCGGGAGGCGGCCGAGGCGGCCACGGAGGTGGCCGTGGCCACGCCGGGTCGACAGACGGCCGAGGACGAGGTCACCTCCCCGGCGCCGATGCCGGCCAGGGCCCGGGCGAGCGAGTGGTCGACGTCGTCAGCCGTCGCCAGGAGTGCCTGGACATCGCCCTCCGCCGTGGTCCGCAGACCGAGCCGCTCGGCCGGCGACCACGCCGCGTCCACGGCCGGGAGGCACGCCTGCAGGTCGACGACCCGCCCGTCGTCGGTGAGCTCGAACCCGGTGGTGCGCAACGACTCCTCGAGCTGACGCAGGGCGACGACGAGCTGGTCGAGCCGTCCGGCGGCCGCCTGCAGGGCCTCGGCGACCGCCGCGACCTCGGCCGCCTCGGCCCGCACGCCTGCCCTGACGCCGTCGAGCCCGGACCGCGCGGCGTCGGCGGCCTCGCCGCGCCATCCGGCGACCTCGTCGGGCAGCCGCTGGGCGACGCCGCCGAGGGTCACGGCACGCCCGCCGACCGAGGCGGCCACGTCGCGGACCCCGGACGCCGACCAGCGCCGCACCTGCTCCAGCGTCGTCATGGCGCACCGTCCAGGGCGGTCGTCGCCGCGTCCTCGCACGCGCCGTAGGCCTCGCCCGCGCCCACGAGGGCGTCACCGAGCAGGCCAAGGGCCTGGTGCAGCAGCGCGAGCCGGCCGTCCAGCAGCTCGGCCAACCTGGATGCCACCTCGGCGCTGACGCTGCCGGGGAGAGCACCGGCGAGCTGCTCCACCACCGGCGCGACGCGCGCGTGGGCCAGCTCGTCGGCGGCGCCACGCACGCAGGTGCCGCCGTCGACGACGGCGGGCACGGTCACGGCATACCGGCTCATCTGCGGGCCACCTCCTGCTCGACTGATGTCAGGAGGGTATGGCGACCGCCGCCTCGCGGCCCCGCGTCATCCACAGGCGGGGCACGCGGCCGGATCCGTCATCCACAGGCCGCGCCGCGAGGGTCAGAAGCCGAGGCGCTGCAGCTGCTTGGGGTCGCGCTGCCAGTCCTTGGCGACCTTGACGTGCAGGTCGAGATAGACCCGCTGGCCGAGCAGGGCCTCGATCTGGGTGCGGGCCTGGGTGCCGACCTCGCGCAGGCGGGAGCCGCCGCGGCCGATGACGATGGCCTTCTGCGAGGGGCGCTCGACGAAGACGTTGACCCGCACGTCGAGCAGCGGGCTGTCCTCGGGCCGGTCCTCGCGCGGGACCATCTCCTCGACGACCACGGCCAGGGAGTGCGGCAGCTCGTCGCGCACGCCCTCGAGCGCCGCCTCGCGCACGAGCTCGGCGATCATGACGGCCTCGGGCTCGTCGGTGAGGTGACCCTCAGGATAGAGCGGCGGCGACTCGGGCAGGTAGGACACGAGCACCTCGGCGACCTCGCCGACCTGGTCGCCGGACGTGGCGGAGCAGGGGATGATCGCGTCCCACGAGCCCAGCTGGTCCACGGCGATGAGGTGCTCGGCGAGCCGCTGCCGATCGACCTTGTCGCTCTTGGTGACCAGGGCGACGACCGGGCGACGACGCGACCGCTGCAGCTCGGCGAGCTCGGCGGCGATGAACTGGTCGCCGGGGCCGGGTCGCTGGTCGGCAGGGAGGCAGAAGCCGATGACGTCGACCTCCAGCAGGGTCTCGCGGACGAGGTCGTTGAGCCGCTGGCCGAGCAGGGTGCGCGGCTTGTGCAGTCCCGGGGTGTCCACCAGGATCAGCTGGCCCTGCTCGGTGTTGGCGACGCCACGGATGGTGTGCCGGGTCGTCTGGGGCTTGCTGCTGGTGATCGCGACCTTCTGCCCGACGAGGGCGTTGGTCAGCGTGGACTTGCCGGCGTTGGGGCGACCCACGAGGCAGGCGAATCCTGCGCGGAAGGGTGTGCTCATGAGTGGTCCTCCTGGTGCCGGGCGGCGTCGACGGTGTCGGCGCGAAGGGTGCGGTCCCGATCACGCTCAGCCTCCCACACGTCGACCGGCGAGGGTTCCTGCGGCAGGCGGCGCACGACGACGGTCGCGATCCGGTGCCGGCGGCCGGCCGGACGCTCGGCGGTGAGCTCGAGGCCGAGCAGCTCGACCCGCGACCCGGGGATCGGGACGCGGCCGGAGGCCTTGGCGATCAGCCCGCCGACGGTGTCGACGTCCTCCTCCTCGAGGTCGATCCCGAACTCCTCGGCGAAGTCGTCGACGTGCATGGTGGCGGGGATCCGGACCGTGCCGTCCTCGAGGGGCTCGACCCCCTGCGCCTCGCGGTCGTGCTCGTCGGCGATCTCGCCGACGATCTCCTCGAGGATGTCCTCGATGGTGACGAGGCCGGCGGTGCCGCCATACTCGTCGACCACCACGGCCAGGTGGACCTGGTCCTGCTGCATCTCGCGGAGCAGGTCGTCGACCGGCTTGCTGTCGGGGACGAAGTGCATGGGCCGCATCAGCTCCTCGACGGGCAGCGACCTGGCCTGCTCGTCGTCGTTGACCCGCCGGGTGACGTCCTTGAAGTAGAGCAGCCCGAGCACGTCGTCGCTGTCCTCCCCCACGACCGGGATGCGCGAGAACCCGGAGCGCAGGAAGAGCGACATGGCCTTGCCGAGCGTCTTGTCGTGCTCCAGGGTGAGCATGTCGGTGCGCGGCACCATCACCTCGCGGGCGACGGTGTCCCCGAGCTCGAAGACGGAGTGGATCATCTCGCGCTCGTCGTCCTCGATGACGTCGCGCTGGCTCGCGATGTCGACGAGGTCGCGCAGCTCCGCCTCGGTGGCGAACGGCCCCTCGGCGTAACCCTTTCCGGGCGTCACGGCGTTGCCGAAGGCGACGAGCAGGCGGACGACGGGGCCGAGGACGCGGCGCAGCCACACGAGGGTCGGCGACATCATCAGGGACACGCGCGTGGCGTGCTGGTGCCCCAGCGTCCGCGGCGAGACCCCCGCCAGGACGAAGGACAGAAGCGCCATGACGCCGATGCTGACGAGCACGGGCGCGACCGGGCCGTCGAGGCGCTCGGTCACCGCGACCGTGACGAGCACGGCCATCGTCGCCTCCATGACGACACGGAGGAAGGTGGCGGCCGAGATGTAGCCGGGCTTGTCGGCGACGACCGTGGCGAGGGCTCGCGCGCCGGGGCGGCCCTCGTCGAGCATCTCCTCGCTGGTGTGCCGCGAGACGCGTTGCACCGCAGACTCGGTCAGCGCCAGCACGAAGGTCAGGACCAGGGCCAGCACCGCACCCAGGACGAGCTGGATCGTCACGATCAGCCCTGCGGTCGCCCGCGGCCGGCGAGGTAGGTGAGGAGCAGCGTGCGCTGCAGGTCGAACATCTCACGCTCCTCGTCCGGCTCGGCGTGGTCGTAGCCGAGCAGGTGCAGGATGCCGTGGGTGGTCAGCAGGAGCAGCTCCTCCTCGAAGGAGTGCCCGGCCCCCGCGGCCTGCTTCTTGGCGACCGAGGGGCACAGCACGATGTCGCCGAGCACGCCCTCCTGCAGCCGCTGCCCCTCGCGACCCGGCCGCAGCTCGTCCATCGGGAAGCTCATGACGTCGGTCGGACCCTCGAGGTCCATCCACTGCACGTGGAGCCGCTCCATGGAGTCCTCGTCGACGAGGGTGATGGCGAGGTCGGCGCCGCGGTGGACCCGCATGGCGCCGTAGACGAACTGGGACAGCGCGACGAGCTCGCGCACGTCGACCCGGTGGTCGGTCTCGTTGTGGACGTCGATGCTCATCGGCGCGGCGCCTGTCCCCTCTGGTGGTGCGTGGTGCGGCCCTGCGAGGTGCCGCCGTGCTGCGACTCGTCCCAGGCGCCGTAGGCCTGGACGATCTCGCCGACGAGCCGGTGGCGCACGACGTCGGCCGCCGAGAGCTCGGAGAAGTGGATGTCCTCGACGTCGGACAGGATGTCGCGCACGACGCGCAGGCCCGACTGGGTGCCGCCCGGCAGGTCGACCTGGGTCACGTCACCGGTGACGACGATGCGGGAGCCGAACCCGAGACGGGTGAGGAACATCTTCATCTGCTCGGGCGAGGTGTTCTGCGCCTCGTCAAGGATGATGAACGCGTCGTTGAGGGTGCGGCCGCGCATGTAGGCCAGCGGCGCCACCTCGATGGTCCCGGCGGCCATCAGCCGCGGGATCTGCTCGGGGTCGAGCATGTCGTGCAGCGCGTCGTAGAGCGGGCGCAGGTAGGGGTCGATCTTGTCGGTGAGCGTGCCGGGCAGGAAGCCGAGCTTCTCCCCCGCCTCGACCGCCGGCCGGGTCAGGATGATCCGCGTGACGTCCTTGGCCTGCAGCGCGGCGACGGCCTTGGCCATCGCGAGATAGGTCTTGCCGGTGCCGGCGGGCCCGATGCCGAAGACGATGGTGTGCGTGTCGATGGCGTCGACGTAGCGCTTCTGCCCGAGGGTCTTGGGGCGGATCGTGCGCCCGCGCGCCGAGATGATGTTGGTGGTGAGCACGTCGGCGGGCCGCTCGACGGAGCGGTTGCGCAGCATAACGATCGAGCGTTCGACGGCGTCCCGGTTGATGGCGCCACCGGCCTCGACGACGACGAGGAGCTCGCCGACCAGCTCCTCGACCAGCGCGGCGTCGCTGGAGGGGCCGTCGAGGCGGAACTCGTTGCCGCGGACGTGGATGTCGAGCCGCGGGAACGCGCGCTCCATCGTGCGTAGCAGCTCGTCGTGCGGCCCCAGCAGCGAGATCATGGGGACCGACGCGGGTATGACGATCGCGTGGTGCGCGGCAGGGGCGCCACCAGGGCTCGGGGTGTCGGGTCGTGGGGTGTCTGTCATCGTCCCGTCAGTCTACGTGCCGGGTCCGACACACCCTGGGACACGTGGCCGGCCGGCCGAGGCTCTGCGTGTGTCGGCCGGGGGACTCAGCCGGGGGGCCACTGCAGCGCGCGGCCGCCCACGACGTGCAGGTGCAGGTGGTCGACGCTCTGCTGGGCGTCCTGGCCGGTGTTGGAGACGAGGCGGTAGCCGCGCTCGACCAGTCCCTGCTGCTCGGCGACCTGCCCTGCTGCCAGGACCACGTCGACCATCAGCTGGGGGTCGGCCTGGGCCGTCGCCACGGCGTTGGGGTGGTGCGCCTTGGGCACCACGAGCACGTGCGTGGGCGCCTGCGGCTGGATGTCGCGGAAGGCGAGCGTCGTCTCGGTCTCGTGCACGAAGTCCCCCGGGATCTCCCCGGCGACGATCTTGCAGAACAGGCAGTCAGGGTCACGTGGGGTCATGCGGCCAGCCTAGCCAGGGACCCCCGCCCCGGCCGGGCGAGCATCCGTCGGCGGGGCGCCGTGGTGCGGGGCCCCGACGTGGGTGACACTGTGAGCAACCCCGTCGTCGTCAGCGAAGGAGCTCGACGTGACCAGCACGAGCACGACGTCCCGCCAGGTCCTGTCCACCATGTCCACGGCCGCGGTCGCCGCGTCGGTCGCCGTGGCACTGTCCGGGTGCGCGCAGCAGACCACCAGCTCGCAGGTGTCCCGAGCCGCCAGCGCCTCCAGCAGCGCGGGCTCCACGACGCCCGCGGCCTCCGGCACGTCCACCACCTCGTCCGCGACGCCGTCAGCCGGCACCGACGGGGCCGGCTCGGAGCAGGCCGGGACGCCCGCACCGGTCGACGCCACCACCGCCGGAGCCCCGTCGTCAGCCGCACCAGACGTCGCCGCCCGGTCCGTGGCACCGTCACGGGCTGCCCTGCCCGTCTACTTCCTGGGTCGGGACGGCACCCAGGTCCGCGAGGGCGGCGGTGCCGCGACGCCGCGGCTGCGCCTGTTCCGCGAGTTCGTGCCCGCGCAGCGATCGGGCTCGACCGAGCAGCGCGCCGAGACGGCCGCCAACGTCGCGATGCGCGAGGCCGGGTCGCGCGGCTACCTCAACGTGTGGGGCGAGCGCACCGTCACGGACATCAAGGTGGGCGCGGGCGCGATCGACGTGACCCTCGACGGACCGACCCGCACGGTCGACGACGCCACCGCGCGCATCGGCACGGCATCCGTCGTGTGGACGGTGACCGCCGCCACGGGCAAGAACCTCCCGGTCCGGTTCCGCTCCCCCGACGGCCGGGTGCTCGGGACCCTCCCCACCAGCAAGACCTACTCCCGGTCGGCCGGGGTCGCCCAGACCAGCGAGCTGGCGGCGGTGTGGATCGACTCCCCCGGCGCGGGCGCGGCGCTCAAGGCGGGACCGGTCGTGGCGACCGGGCAGGCGTGCGCCTTCGAGGGCTCGGTGTCCTACTCCCTCACGCGCGCCGGCAAGGCGGTCCGCTCGGGCCACACCACCGCCTCCATCGCGTGTCCGACGCGCGGCACCTGGCGCGTCGACCTCGGGCGGCTCGCGGCCGGCAGCTACCAGCTCCAGGTGTGGGCGCCCAGCCCCGCCGACGGCCAGCGCGACCTCGGCCGAGCCACCCGCACCTTCACCGTCCGCTGACCTACCTCAGGTAGTCACATCAGCCCGACTTCGCACGCCGGGCGGATGTGACGAGACCAGGCTGGTGTGACGAACCCAGGCGGATGCGGCGACGCCAGACGGGCCGTGCCGACCTCGGTCAACACGGACGCATTCACGACCGGGTGGACTCCACCACCCATGACCGTGGCCGAACCCACCCGATACCTCACCGCCACCCGACGCGTGAGGATCGGGTGGACTCCACCACCCATGACCGTGGCCGAACCCACCCGATACCTCGCCGCCACCCACGCGTGAGGATCGGGTGGACTCCACCACCCATGACGGTGGCCGAACCCACCCGCCCACGCCGCGCGGGCGTGTCGGCATACCGGCGGTCGGCGATCTCCGGGATCAGCCTGAGTTGGACACATCGACCTGCCGTGCGAGCCCAGGCGGATGACCACCTGAGGTAGGTCACCAGCGGGCGCGTGCGAGGAGCACCGCGAGGGCGGCCGGGCCGGCGCTGGAAGACCGCAGCACGTGCGGCCCCAGCCGTATGACGCGCGCCCCGGCCTCCTCGAACGCCGCCAGCTCGTCGGCGGAGATCCCGCCCTCGGGGCCGACCACGACCATCACCTCACCGGACGAGGGCAGCTCCACGTCGTTGACCGACGTCGTCGCGTCCTCGTGCAGCACCAGCGCCAGCGAGGTGGAGGCCAGCCGTGCAGCCAGCTGCTTGCTCGTGACGTGCTGGGCGACGACCGGGGTGCGGTGCCGTCGGGACTGCTTGGTGGCCGCGGTCACGACCTGCTCCCACTTGCGGTGGGCCTTGGCAGCCCGGTCGCCGCGCCACTGCACGATCGACCGCGCGGCACCCCACGGCACGACCTCGTCGACGCCGAGCTCGGTCGCCGACTCCACCGCCTGCTCGTCGCGATCGCCCTTGGCCAGCGCCTGCACCAGGACGAAGCGCGGCGTGGGGGCGTCAGGACGGCATACGGTCTCGACGCTCACCGTGATCTCTCCCGGCGCGACCGAGGAGACCGACCCGGCCACCTCGGCCCCGCTCCCGTCGGACAGCAGCACGGGCTCGCCGGGTTGCAGGCGCAACGACCCGGAGGCGTGCCGCCCCTCGGCGCCGTCCACGAGCACGGACGACCCTGGCGTCACGGACCCGAGCGACCCGGCGGGCAGGAGGAACAGCGGCGCCGTCATCGGCTCAGCGGAAGGCGTCGCGGAGCTTGCCGAGCAGCCCCTTGTCGAGGGAGGTGACGTGGGCGTCGGGGTTCTCCTCGCCGCGCAGCTCGGAGAGCTCGCGCAGGAGCTCCTCCTGGCGGGAGTCGAGGCGGGTGGGCGTGGAGACGTTGAGGTGCACGACCAGGTCGCCGCGACCGCCGCCCCGCAGGTGGGTCACGCCGAGGTCGTCGAGCGTGACGGTGTCGGCGGACTGCGTCCCCCGCCGCACGTGCACGTCGTGGGCGCCGTCGAAGGTGTCCAGCGTGATCGTCGAGCCGAGGGCCGCGGCCGTCATCGGCACGTCGAGGGTGCAGTGCAGGTCGTCGCCGTTGCGCTGGAAGGTCGGGTGCGGCGTCACGACGATCTCGACGTAGACGTCGCCGGGCTGGCCGCCGCCCGGGCCGACCTCGCCCTCGCCACGCAGCTGGATCCGCGTGCCGGTGTCGACGCCGGCCGGGACCTTGATGGAGACGGACCGGCGGGTGCGCACGCGCCCCTCCCCCGAGCACTCGAAGCAGGGGTTGGGGATCACCGTGCCGTAGCCCTGGCACACGCCGCAGGGGCGCGAGGTCATGATCTGGCCGAGGAAGCTGCGCTGGACCTGCTGGACCTCGCCGCGGCCCTGGCAGGAGGAGCAGGTCTGCGGGGACGTGCCGGGCTGGCAGCCGTCGCCGTGGCAGGTGCCGCACTCGACGGCCGTGTCGAGGGTGAGCTCGTGGGTGTCGCCGAAGACCGCGGTGCGCAGGTCGACGTCCGCCCGCACGAGCGCGTCCTGGCCGCGTCGCACGCGCGAGCGGGGTCCACGACCGCCCGCGCCACCCGCCCCCGCGCCGAAGAACTGGTCCATGATGTCGCTGAACGTGAAGCCCTGGCCGAAGCCCGCCGCACCGGCGCTGGCGTAGGGGTCCGCGCCCATGTCGTAGGCCTGCTTCTTGGCGGGGTCGCCGAGCACGTCATAGGCCTGCGAGACCCGCTTGAACTCCTCCTCGGCCTCGGGGCCGGGGTTGACGTCCGGGTGCAGCTTGCGCGCGAGCCGGCGGTAGGCCTTCTTGATCTCTTCGGCGCTGGCGCCGCGCTCGATCCCGAGGGCTGCGTAGTAGTCGTTCACGAAAGTCCTTGCCTGACGGAGTGGTTGGCGGAGGTGACGTGGGGTGCTGGGGCGATCGGGGGGACGGGGACGACGGGGCGGGCCGAGCCGGCCGGGTGCGCCGCACCCGCCGACGTCCGGTGGCTAGCCACCGAGGGACCGGGAGACGTATGCCGCAACCGCCCGCACCGCCGCCATCGTCGTGGGGTAGTCCATGCGGGTGGGGCCGAGGACCCCGAGCCCGGCGACGAGGTCCGGCCCCGCACCGTATCCGGTCGACACGACCGAGGTGGACACTAGACCGGCGTGCGAGAGCTCGCTGCCGATGCGCACCGAGACGAGGTCCGAGTCGGCCGCGGCGGGGCGGGCCGGGTCGTCGTGCATGGCGTCGATCAGGCCGAGCAGCACGACGTGCTCCTCGAGCGCCTCGAGGACCGGGCGCAGCGACGTCGGGAAGTCTTCGGAGCGGCGGGCGAGGTTACTGGTGCCGGCGAGCACCACCCGCTCCTCGCGCTCCTCCACGACGATCTCGGCCAGCGCCGTGGTGACGGCCTCGACGGCCGGGCGGTCGGCCACCTCGAAGCCCTGGGACAGCCCGGCGAGCGCGGGCGCCACCTCCGGGAACGGGCGGCCCGCGGCGAGGCCGTTGAGCCGTCCGCGCAGGTCGAAGACGAGGCGCTCGCCGTCCACGTCGCCGAGGTCGCGGCCGGCGTCGACGACGCGCTGCTCCACCCGACCCGTCGTCACGATGAGCACGACCATCAGCCGCGGCCCACCGATGGGGACCAGCTCGACGTGCCGCACGGACGACCGGGTGAGCGAGGGGTACTGCATCACCGCGACCTGGTGGGTAAGGCTGGCGAGCAGCCGCACGGTGCGGTCGACGATGTCGTCGAGGTCGACCGACCCCGCGAGGAACTCGGCGATGGCCGCGCGCTCGGGCGGCGACATCGGCTTGATCTCGGACAGCTGGTCGACGAAGAGCCGGTAGCCCGCGTCGGTGGGGATGCGGCCCGCGCTCGTGTGCGGGGCGCAGATCAGGCCCTCCTCCTCGAGCGCGGCCATGTCGTTGCGGACCGTCGCCGCGCTGACGCCGAGCTGGTGCCGGTCGAGCAGCGCCTTGGAGCCGACGGGCTCGGAGGTCGCGACGTAGTCCTGCACGATGGCCCGCAGGACCTGCAGGCGGCGTCCGTCGCTCATCGTCGACCTCCTCACGTTCGCTGGTTGGCACTCGGGTGGGGCGAGTGCCAATTCTACGCCGGGTGGCGCGCCACGACGAACTCCGCCGGTCCTCGGGCTAGCCTTCAGCACCGTCCGACGACCGCGTCGGGGCGGGTCTCGAGCACGACCCGTCGCGCCAGCAACAGGCAGAAGCAGGAGGCCCCCGTGGCGGACCGATACGGCACCGACGTCCTCTCGGGCGACTGGAAGGCTCCCCGCCGTGGGCGCTCGGAGGCGGTCCCCGCCACCCGTGGCCTGGTCGTCGAGGACGTCGAGTCCGGCTGGGTCGGCGCCGTGGTGCGGGTCGAGAAGGCCGGTGGCGTCCACGTCGTCCACCTGGAGGACCGCAAGGGCCGCACCCGGGGCTTCGAGATGGGCCCCGGCTTCTGGGTCGACGGGCGCCCGGTCACGCTGGTCCCCGACAAGAGCGGCAGCAACGCCCGCCTCGCCGAGGCCCGCCAGGCCTCCTCGCGCACGGCCTCCGGATCCGTCGCCGTCGCCGGCGCCCCCGCCCGCGTCGCCACCGGGTCGCGCATCTTCGTCGAAGGCCGCCACGACGCCGAGCTGGTGGAGAAGGTCTGGGGCGACGACCTGCGCATCGAGGGCGTGGTCGTGGAGATGCTCGACGGCGTCGACGACCTGGCCGCGGTCATCAAGGACTTCGCCCCCGACCGTGACCGTCGCATGGGCGTCCTCGTGGACCACCTCGTGCCCGGCACCAAGGAGGCGCGCATCGTCGAGGAGGCCCGCCGGGTCCCCGGCTACTCGCGGTTCGTCAAGGTCCTCGGGCACCCCTACGTCGACGTGTGGCAGTCGGTGCGCCCCGAGCGGCTCGGCCTGGAGCAGTGGCCCGTCATCCCCCGTGGCACCTCCTGGAAGCACGGGATCTGCGCGCACCTCGGCTGGCCGCACCGTTCCCAGGCGGACATCGCGCGGGCGTGGAAGCAGATCCTGGGTACGGTGCGCACGTACGCCGATCTGGAGCCGACCCTGCTGGCCAGCGTCGAGGAGCTGATCGACTTCGTCACCGTCCCGCTCGACGACGACCAGCACGCGAGCGGCCAGCAGGAGGTCACGCGTGGGTGAGGAGCAGGAGCAGCTCGCCGTCGAGCTGGTCGCCGTCGTGGTGGCCGTCGTGTCCGGGCGACCGCGCGTCCTCACGGCTCCCCCGCCGGCCCCCGGCATACCCGCCCTCCCGGCCGGCCCCCTCGAGGCCGGTCAGCCGTCCCTGCAGGCCGGCCTGCGCTCCTGGGTCGCCTCGCAGACCGGCAGACAGCTCGGGTATGTCGAGCAGCTGTACACCTTCGCCGACCACGACCGCGGGCTCGACGACACGAGTGGCCGCCGGATCTCCATCTCCTACCTCGGCCTGACGACCGCCGGAGCCGAGGGCGCCGCAGCGACCGAGGGAGGCGACGCGGCCACGGGGTCCGCTCCGTCCATGACGTCCACGACGTCCATGACGTCCGAGGAGACCGACTGGTACGACGCCTACGCGCTGCTGCCGTGGGAGGACCAGCGGGACGGCACCCGCCTCGTCGACGAGGTGATCGCCCCGCAGCTGACGCACTGGGTCGGCGCCGCCGGATCACCCGCCGACCGCACGGCCCGGCGGCACCGCTGCGACCTGACCTTCGGCCGCGGCGGCCACGCCTGGCTGCCCGACCTGGCGCTGCAGCGCTACGAGCTGCTCTACGAGGTCGGCCTGGTCCCGGAGGCGCGCGGCGCCTGGCGGCTGCCGGACGACGACCTGGTCCCCGGGGAGCGGATGATCGGCGACCACCGCCGCATCCTGGCGACGGGCCTCGCACGGCTGCGGGCCAAGATCCAGTACCGCCCGGTGGTGTTCGAGCTCATGCCACCCGAGTTCACCCTCGGCGAGCTGCAGTCGTGCGTCGAGGCGCTCGCGGGTCAGGCGCTGCACAAGCAGAACTTCCGGCGCCTCGTGGAGCAGCAGGCCCTGGTCGAGGAGACCGGGTCGGTCTCCTCGGGCACGGGCGGTCGGCCGGCGCGGCTCTACCGCTTCCGTCGCTCGGTGCTCGACGAGCGGCAGGTCGCGGGCACCAAGCTGCCGGCCCTGCGCACCCGCTGAGCGCGTCGGCTGTCGCGGCCGTATGCCGTGCTCGCGGCCCCTATGGCCGCGGGGTGCGGACCAGGGTCGCGGCCCCGAGCGCCAGCACGGCCAGCACCGCGCCGACCGCGAAGCCGCCCTGGACGCCGCTCATCAGGGCGTCGTTCGCGGACACCCCACCGCTGCTGGCACGCGCGGTCATGAAGGCCATGACCGCCACCGTCGTCGCGGTGCCCGCCGCGGCCCCGACCTGCTGCAGCGAGCCGAGGATCGCCGAGCCGTGGGGATACAGGTGCGGGGGAAGGACGCCGAGCGACGCCGTGAACACGGGGGTGAAGACCAGCGCCAGCGAGACGCTGATGAGGACGTGCAGGACGAGGACGCCCCAGGGCGCCACGACGGGGGCGAGCAGCGAGAGCATGACCAGCCCCGCGACCAGGCCGGCGGTCCCGGGGACGACGAGCCGGGGGGCGCCATACCGGTCGTAGGCCTTGCCCACCTGCGGGCCGAGCAGGCCCATCGCCAGGCCGCCCGGGATCATCAGCAGACCGGTGGACAGCGAGGACATCCCGCGCACCTCCTGCAGATAGATGGGGAGCAGGATCACGGTGCCCATCAGGCCCATGAAGCAGAGCACCATGAGGACCAGGCCGATGGTGAAGGTGCGGTGGGACAGGGTGCGCAGGTCGAGCAGGGGCGTGCCGTTGCGCTGCAGGGCGAGCTGGCGTCGCGTGAACACCGCCATGGCGACGAGACCGACCGCCACGAAGGCCCACGGCGGCAGGCCCGAGGACGCCCCGCCGTGGGACGCGCCCTCGCCGAACCCGCTGAGGCCGTAGACGAGGCCGCCGAAGCCGACGGCGGACAGCGCGAGGCTCGGCAGGTCGAGGTCGCTGTGCCCCGGCTCGGCCACGTCCACCAGGGAGCGGAACCCGACGACCAGGGCACCGATCGCGATGGGCAGCACGACGGCAAAGATCAGCCGCCACGAGCCCAGCTGCAGCAGCACCCCCGAGACCGCCGGCCCCATGGCGGGCGCGACCGAGATGACGAGCGTGACGTTGCCCATGACCTTGCCGCGCTCGTGGGCGGGCACGAGGTTCATCAGGGTGGTCATCAGCAGCGGCATCATGATCGCGGTGCCGCAGGCCTGCACGACGCGCCCGCCGATCAGCACCGCGAAGGTGGGGGCGAGCAGGCACGCGGCGGTCCCGATCGAGAACAGCACCATGGCCAGGGCGAAGGTGCGTCGGGTCGCGAGCCGCTCCATGAGCCAGCCCGACGCGGGGATGACCACGGCCATGGTCAGCATGAACACCGTCGACAGCCACTGGGCGGTGGACGCGGTCACGTCGAACTCCCGCATGAGGCGCGGGATCGCGTTGGTCATGATCGTCTCGTTGAGGATCACGACGAAGGTCGCGAGGACCAGCACGGCGAGGATCGTGCGGGTTCGGGAGCGGTCCACGTCGGGCAGTGGTGTCGCCTGGACGGGGGCGTCGGGATGCATGCGGGGTCTCCGGTCGTATGACGTGCGGTGGGGGCAACCCGGAGCAGCGTCGGACGGGGTGCTCCTCCATGGTCGCTCACCGCGCCGGCCCGTCCAACTCCATTGCCGGGCCGCTGCCTCAGCCCGACGACCGCACCAGGGTGCGCTGCTACTTGATGAGGCGCCAGGTGAAGGGGTAGCTGTAGGGCTCGCCCGCCGATACCTTGATCGCCGCCAGCCCGTGGACGACCAGGGCCGCCAGCGGCAGGAGCCCGGCCAGCCAGATCGTGACGAAGCCGACCAGCACGATCATGAGCGGCAGCGAGATCAGGACCACGGCCACCGTGGCGATCCAGACGGTGATCTGGAAGTTCAGCGCATCGATCGCGTGCTCCCGGACCGCGCGGCTGCGCCCGCCCCCGACGAGCAGGACGATCACGGGGCCGAAGAACGTGAGGCCACCGAGCAGCACCGAGGCGATGGGCGACCAGTGCGCCGCGCAGACCAGCTGCCGCTCGTACTCGGGGTTGAGCGGGGCGCCGTTGCCGTGGACGGGCTGTCCCTGCTGGTAGCCACCCTGCTGGTAGCCGCCTTGCTGGTAGCCACCCTGCTGGTAACCACTCTGCGGGCTCGCGCCCTGACCGGTCGGCCCGGCCTGCGGGTAGCTCGGGATCTCGCGGTCGTTGCGGAACTGGTCGTCGGTGCTCATGGTCCCCTCCGTGTGGTTCGTGGTCGGCGCGGCGACGTGCCGCTCGACCCTTCGGACTCCAGTCTGCCCAGGTCGGATCCCTCCAGGACCTCAGAACCAACCCTGATCCGACCCTGATCCCACCCTGGCCGATGCAGGTCAGACGCCGAGGAGCCGTCGCACCACGGTGTCCGCCAGCAGGCGTCCGCGCAGCGTGAGCACCAGGTGGCGGTCCCGCAGCGCCGCTCCCCCGTCGACGAGGCTGTCGGCGATCAGTCCGGCCACGGCCTCCTGGCCGGTCTCGTCCAGGTCGTCGATCGGCAGCCCGTCCACGAGCCGTATGCCGAGCAGCACCCGCTCGTCGTACTGCTGCTCGGCGCTGAGGAGCTCGCGCGCCGCCGCCGGGGACTGGCCGCCGTTGAGGCGCGACGCATAGGCGCTCGGGTGCTTGACGTTCCACCAGCGGACGCCGCCGACGTGGCTGTGCGCGCCGGGGCCGGCGCCCCACCAGTCGCCGTCGCTCCAGTAGCCGATGTTGTGGCGGCACCGGTGCTCCTCGCCGCGGGCCCAGTTCGACACCTCGTACCACCCGTACCCCGCCGCCCGCAGGAGGCCGTCGGCCAGCTCGTACTTGTCGGCCTCGTCGTCGTCGCTCGGCAGCGCGACCTCGCCGCGCCGCACCTGGGCACCCATCTTGGTGCCCTCCTCCACGACCAGGGCGTAGGCCGAGACGTGGTCCGGCTCCAGCGCGATCGCGGTCTCGAGCGACGTGCGCCAGTCCTCGAGCGACTCGCCGGGGGTGCCGTAGATGAGGTCGAGCGAGACGTCGAGCCCGTGCGCGCGGGCGGCCTTGACCGCACGCTCCACGTTGAGGGGGTCGTGGGTGCGGTCGAGGGTGCGCAGGACGTGCGGGACGGCGGACTGCATGCCGAGGCTGACGCGCGAGAAGCCGCGAGCGGCGATCCAGTCCAGGTAGTGCTCGTCGACGGTGTCGGGGTTGGCCTCGGTCGTGATCTCGACGTCGCCGGTGTAGCCGAAGCGCTCGCCGATCCCCTCGACGATCCGGGCCAGGTCCTCGGCCGCGAGCATGGTCGGGGTGCCCCCGCCGACGAAGACCGTCTCGACGGCCGGCGCGTCCTCGCCCAGCACCCGCCCGGCGAGGTCCAGCTCCGCCAGGACGGTGTCGGCGTAGGATCCGACGCTCGCCCCCGGCGTGCCGAGCTCGGTCAGGGTGTAGGTGTTGAAGTCGCAGTAGCCGCAACGGACTCGGCAGAACGGCACATGCACGTAGATGCCGAACGGGCCTAGCCCCAGACGATCCAGCGCGGTGCTCGGGAGCGTTCCGTCGGAGGGGGCGGGCAGTCCTTCGGGCAGGGCGCTCGGCATACGGCCCATTGTGTATGACGACCGCGCCCGCCCCCGTCAGGCGACCGCCAGGTGGCGCGGCTGTGCCAGGCTCGACGCGTGGACCTCGACGGCGCATCCGCAGCGACAACCGTGCTCGACCTCCCCGTGCGGGGTCGGTGGCTCGTGCAGAACAGCCCGGCCGACCGGGTGCCGAGCCACGGGACCGAGACGTTCGGCTCGTCCCACGCGATCGACCTCGTCCCGGTCGACGCGCGCGGACGCTCGGGCCCGTGGAGCTGGGGCACGGCCCTGGCGACGGAGCGGCCCGAGGTCTTCCACGGGTTCGGCCCCGCCGTCATGGCCCCGGTCGACGGGACCGTCGTCGATGTGCACGACGGCGAACCCGACCACGAGGCGCGGCGATCACAGCTGCTGCTGGTGGGCTACCTGCTGACGCAGGGCCGGCGCGTGCGGGCGGGCGCCGCCGGGATCGCCGGCAACCACGTGGTGCTGTCGCTCGGCGACGGCGGCCCGGTCGTGCTCCTGGCGCACCTGCGGCGCGGGTCGATCCGGGTGGCGGTGGGTGACGCGGTGCGGGCCGGCGACGTGCTGGCGCAGTGCGGCAACTCCGGCAACAGCACCCAGCCACACCTGCACCTGCAGGTCAGCTCGTCGACGCGCTGGGAGCAGGCGAGGGGCCTGCCCATGGCCTTCCGCCACCCCGTCGGCGGTCGTCCGTGGCTGCCCCGCAACAGCGACATCATCGACGCCTGACCTCCCCCGTCCGTCGGACCGTGAGCGGGCACGAACGGCTCCTACCCCCTCACCGCGAGCAACCACCTGGCGCCACCGGTCAGGTGGCGAGGGTGACGCCGGCGAGGCAGACCAGCGCCACCGTCGCCGTCGACAGCGCCGCCAGGACGAACGGCCGGACGCCCACCTGGCGCACGAGGCCGAGCCGGACGCCGCAGCCGAGGGCGAACATCGCCGCCGTCAGCAGGACCGTCTGCAACTGGCGAGCACCGTCGAGCACGGGCGCCGGCAGTGGCAGGAAGGACCGCACGAGCACCATCGCCACGAACCCCAGGACGAACACCGGCACCAGCGGCGGCAGCCGTCCCCCGTCAGCGCGTCCGCCTGCGGCCGCCAGGGCCCGGCGTCGCCGCCAGGAGATGGTCGCCATGACGGGCGCGAGCATGAGCACGCGGGTGAGCTTGACGATGACGGCGGCCGCGAGCGCGCCTCCCCCGATAGCGCCGCCCGCCGCCACGACCTGGGCGACCTCGTGGATCGAGCCGCCGGCCCACAGACCCCCGGCATACGGGCCCATCCCGAGGGCCGTGACGACCAGCGGCGCGACGGGGATCATCAGGGTGCCGCAGACGACGACCAGGGCGACGGCGGTCGCGACGTCCTCCTCCTCGGCGTCCACGACCCCGTCGACGGCGGCCACGGCCGCGGCGCCGCAGATCGAGAAGCCGCAGGCCACCAGCAGGGTGAGGCCGGCGGGGACCCCCAGCAGGCGCCCGTAGGCCAGCGTCGACGCGATCCCCAGCCCCACCACGGCCACGACGACGGCGATCATCCCCCAGCCGAGCCCGAGGACCTGACCCAGGACGACCTGCAGCCCGAGCAGCACGATCCCGGCGCGCAGCAGCGGCTTGGCCGCGACAGCGAGGCCGGGCGCGAGCACGGCGGGCAGCGGCCAGGCATTGGCGAGCGCGGCGCCGAGCAGGATCGCGACGAGGAGCGGGGACACCACGGGCACGAGGTGGTTGACCAGCAAGGCGAGGACCACCGCGACGGCGCACAGGGCGAGCCCGGGCGCGGGGCCCGAGCGGAGGACACGGGGTGCGCGCCGGGCGGGGTGAGGGCGGCGCGCGTGTCGGGTGGGGATGACCGCAGGGGTGGCGCGGCCGGCAGCGGTGGTCATGCTGCCAGCCTGGCCGCGCGGACGGGTGAGCGGCAGACCCCAGTCCTGCACCCCGTCATATCAACGTGATATGACGGCAGGGTGATGCCCGACCTCAAGGCCCTGGAGCTGCTCGTCGCCGTGCACGACGAGGGCAGCCTCGGCGCCGGCGCCCGCGCGATCGGGATGGCCCAGCCCAACGCGTCGCGCCTGGTGGCGCGGCTCGAGCGCGACCTGCAGCAGCGGGTCGTCGTCCGCCGGCCGCAGGGTGCCCAGCTCACGCCCGTGGGGGTCATGCTCGTCGAGCATGCCCGCGAGATCCTCGCGTCCACGCGACGGCTCGAGCAGGCCATCGAGGCGCTGCAGGGCCAGAGCATCCCCGAGCTGCGCATCGCCGCGTCCCTGACCGTGGCCGAGCACCTGGCACCCACCTGGCTCACCGAGCTGCGACGTCACCACCCCAGGCTGCTGGCCGGCATGACGGTGGCCAACTCCACGGTGGTCATCGACCAGGTCCGCCGGGGCGTGGTCGAGCTGGGCTTCGTGGAAGGCCCGGAGCCGCCCCACGACCTGCCCAGCACCGTGGTGGCCCGGGACGAGCTCGCCCTCGTCATCGGCCTGGACCACCCGTGGATGGAGCGCACCTCCCCCGTCGGCGCCGTCGAGCTCGCGGGCACCCCGCTCGTCACCCGGGAGCGCGGCTCGGGCACCCGCGAGGCGCTCGGCGCGGCCCTCGCACCGCTGGAGCCCTGCCGCCCGGCCCTGGAGCTGTCCAGCAACGCCGCGGTCCGGGCCAGCGCCGTGACCGGCACCGCTCCCGCCGTCCTCAGCCTGCTGGCGGTCGCCGACGCCGTGCACGACGGTCACCTCGCGGTCGTGCCGACCGAGGGCTTCACCCTCGAGCGACAGCTCCGGGCCGTATGGCGCCGCGACCCCCTGCGAGGCGCCGCCGCCGACCTCGTGTCGATCGCCGCGCGGACCGGGCGCGCGCCACTCCCCTGAACCCACCCCGTCCCACCCTGACCTGGCCCGCCCCGCCCCGATCGCACCTGGCGCCGTCTCGTGGGCCTGAGGGTTCCGACCTCATCGCGCCTCGACCTGCGAGGCTGGGTCCATGGCGCACCCGAGCTCCGTCACCGTCCACATCACCAGCGACCCCGACGAGTTCCTCCGCGACGCCGGGGACTTCATGGAGTCCGAGCCGGTCATCCACTCGATCCTGGCGAGCAACGTGCTCATCGCGCGGCGCCACCCGGACCGGATCCCCGACCCGTGGTGGATCGAGCTGCGACGCGGCGGACGGATCGTCGGCGTGGCCATGCACACACCGCCCTACCCGCCGCACCTCCCGCTGTCCTCGCCGCTGCTGGCCGTCAGCGTCGCCCGTGAGCTCGCGGCGCGCGGACGTCCCGTGGACGGCGTCGGCGGCCTGCGCGAGGGGGCGTTCGCCTTCAGCGACTGGTGGTGCGCCGACCAGGACCTCGACGCCGACGTGGTGATGGACCTGGGGATGTACGACCTGCCCCGGCCGCCGCACCTGCCCTTCACCGTCCCGGGACGGCTGCGGCCCGCCATACCCGCCGATCTCGACCTGGTCCGCGGCTGGCTGCAGGACTTCCACCGCGAGGCCCACGGGCCGAGCGAGCCGCCACCCCCCGACCCCTCCCCGCACGTCCTCGAGGGACGCACGGCCCTGTGGGAGGTCGACGGGCGGCCGGTGTCCATGTGCTACGCGACCGAGCCGTCCGGTGGGGTCACCCGCATCAGCGGCGCCTGGACCCCGCCCGCGGACCGGGGCCACGGCTACGCGAGCGCCGTCGTCGCCGCCTGGTCGCGGCACCAGCAGGAGCACGGCCACCGCTGCATGCTGCTCACCGACCTGGCCAACCCCACCAGCAACGGGATCTACCAGGCGCTCGGCTACCGCCGGATCGGCGAGACCGTCACCCTCGCCTTCACGAGCGAGCGGTCCGGCTGAGGGTGGGCGCCGGCTCGCCGCGCGTGACACAGTGACCCTCATGCAGCGGGGTACGGCGAGGGGCATCACGGTGGCGCGGACCACCGCCGGTCGCGACTTCCAGCAGGTGTCGGCCCCTCGCGTCGCCGCCGCCCCCGTCATCCACTCGGTCGTCGCCACGACGCTCGCCCACGCGCTGGAGTCCCCCGCGGACTACCCCGGCTCCCAGTGGTACTGGGCCAAGCGGGACGGCCGCGTCACCGCCCTCGCGATGCACACCCCACCGCGCCCCTTCCACGTGGCGACGGTCGACACCCACGTCGCGCGAGCCATCGCCCGGCGCGTGCTGGCCGACGGGCTGCACGTCGAGCGCGTGGGCGGGCTGGTCACGGGCGCGCTGGCCTTCGCCGAGACGATCGCCTTCGAGTCCGGCGGTCACATCCGCGTGGTGCGGCGCGAGGGCATGCACGACCTCCCCCGCCCGCCGCGCCACCCCGAGGGCGTCCCGGGCGAGCTGCGGGCCGCGCGCGAGTCGGACATCCCGCTCCTCGACACCTGGGCGCGGGCCTACCTCGAGGAGACCGGGACCGAGGCGCCGCCGCGATTCCCGTTGCAGCAGTGGGTGTCCCGCGGCGACATGCGCGTCTGGGACGTCGACGGCGAGCCCGTCGCCATGACCCACGCGGCCCGCCCCCACGGCGGCGTCTCCCGCATCTCCTGGGTCTACGCCCCGCCCGAGCAGCGCGGCCACGCGTATGCCGCCGCCACCGTCGCCGCCGTCAGCGCCCTGCAGCGTCGCGCCGGCCACCGCTGCCTGCTCTACACCGACCTCGACTCCCCCGCGTCGAGCCGCCTCTACCAGCGAGTCGGCTATCGCCGCGTCGGCGACTCCTGCGTCCTGGCGCTCACCCAGGTCCGCTGACCGCCACCCCGCGCCCCGCCCTCGGCCCCGACCCGGCACCTGCGCCCCGGACCCGCGCCCCGGACCCGCGCCCCGGCCCGTGCCCCGGCCCGTGCCCCGTCCTCGGCCCTCGACGCGCGCCCCGACTCACGCCCAGACCGCGCCCCGACCCGACCCGACACGAAGTGACCTGCCGGGGCGCCGTGATCGATCAAACGTCCGTCACAGGCGCCAGGGCTGACCCGACGGGTCACCTTTGGTCGTGTCCCCCAGGCAGCGCACACCCTGCACCCCGCCGGCGGAGCGGTCAGCGGCGGCGATAGGTCAGGTCGTGGATCGAGCGGCCGGCGGCGATCCCCCGACGCTCGAAGCGGGTCATCGGCCGCACGTCGAACCGCTCGACGTCGCCACCCTCGAAGTCCGGGTGCGCGTCGAGCACCTCGCGCATCGACTCCGCGTAGTCGGACCAGTCCGTCGCGAGCCGCCACAGCCCGCCGGGCTCGAGGACCCGGGCCACCAGCGAGGCGAAGGCCGGCTGCACGATCCGCCGCTTGTGGTGCTTGGTCTTGGGCCAGGGGTCGGGGAAGAAGGTCCACACCTCGCGCACCGACCCCGCCGGCAGCAGCGTCTCGAACACCGGCACCGCGTCGGCCTCCATGAGCCGCACGTTGGTCAGCTCGCGCGACCCGACCTTGCGCAGCATGTCGTACAGCCCCGGTCTATAGACCTCCAGGGACAGCAGGTCGTGATCGGGGTATGCCGCCGCGCCGGCCACGGTGGCGTCGCCGGATCCCGCGCCGACCTCCACGACCAACGGGGCGACCCGGCCCCAGACGGTGGCGGGATCCAGGCGGGCGGCCGGGTCCACGTCGGTGCGCGCCGCATCGCGGGGCACCTCGATCAGGTAGGCGTCGCCATACCGCTCGAGGGCCCGGGCGTCCTTGTCCTGCAGCCGGGCGTCGGTCCGCGCGAAACTCACGATCCGACGAGCGCCCTTGTGCGGCAAGGGTTCTCCGAGTCCGACGGTGTAGGCGCGCTCCTCGGGGTCGCCCTCCTGCGGGAGCGGCTCGGTCACTTCTTGCCCTTGGCCTTGCCGTCCCCGCCGCCGTCGTTGGACAGCGCAGCGATGAAGGCCTCCTGGGGCACCTCGACGCGGCCGACCATCTTCATGCGCTTCTTGCCTTCCTTCTGCTTCTCGAGCAGCTTGCGCTTGCGGCTGATGTCACCGCCGTAGCACTTGGCCAGGACGTCCTTGCGGATGGCGCGGATGGTCTCGCGGGCGATGACGCGCGAGCCGATGGCGGCCTGGATCGGCACCTCGAACTGCTGCCGCGGGATCAGCTCGCGCAGCTTGCCGGCCATCATCACGCCGTAGGAGTAGGCGTTGTCCTTGTGCACGATCGAGCTGAACGCGTCGACCTGCTCGCCCTGCAGCAGGATGTCGACCTTGACCAGGTCGGCGAGCTGGTCGCCGTCGGGCTCGTAGTCCAGGGAGGCGTAGCCGCGGGTCTTGGACTTCAGCTGGTCGAAGAAGTCGAAGACGATCTCGGCGAGGGGCAGCGTGTAGCGCATCTCGACACGCTCCTCGGAGAGGTAGTCCATGCCGCGCAGGGTGCCGCGCTTGGACTGGCACAGCTCCATGATCGCGCCGATGAAGTCGCTCGGGGCGAGGATCGTGGCGCGCACGACGGGCTCGCGCACGTCGGCGATCTTGCCGTCGGGGAACTCGCTGGGGTTGGTTACCTCGACGAGCTTGCCGTCGTCCATCCTGACTTCGTACTCCACGTTGGGCAGCGTCGAGATCAGGTCCAGGCCGAACTCCCGCTCGAGCCGCTCGCGCACGATCTCGAGGTGCAGCATCCCGAGGAAGCCGACGCGGAAGCCGAAGCCCAGCGCCGCCGACGTCTCGGGCTCGTAGACCAGGGCGGCGTCGTTGAGCTTGAGCTTGTCGAGCGCGTCGCGCAGCAGCGGGTAGTCCGTGCCGTCGATCGGGTAGAGCCCGGAGAAGACCATCGGGCGCGGGTCACGGTAGCCGCCGAGGGCCTCGGAGGCCGGCTTGGCGAGGTTGGTGATGGTGTCACCGACGCGCGACTGGCGGACGTCCTTGACGCCGGTGATGAGGTAGCCGACCTCGCCGACGCCGAGACCATCCGAGGGCGCCGGCTCGGGCGAGATGACGCCGATCTCGAGCAGCTCGTGGGTGGCCCGCGTCGACATCATCTGGATCCGCTCGCGCGGGTTGAGGTTGCCGTCGATCACGCGGACATAGGTCACGACGCCGCGGTAGGTGTCGTAGACGGAGTCGAAGATCATCGCGCGGGCCGGCTTGTCCGCCTCACCCGTGGGGGCCGGGAGCTGGCGCACGATCTCGTCGAGCAGCTCCTCCACCCCCACGCCGGTCTTGCCCGACACCCGGAGCACCTCGGACTCGTCGCAGCCGATGAGGCCGGCGAGCTCCGCGGCGTACTTCTCCGGCTGCGCGGCGGGCAGGTCGATCTTGTTGAGCACCGGGATGATCGTGAGGTCGTTCTCCATCGCGAGATAGAGGTTGGCCAGCGTCTGCGCCTCGATGCCCTGCGCCGCGTCGACGAGCAGGACGGCACCCTCGCACGCGGCCAGGGAGCGGCTGACCTCGTAGGTGAAGTCGACGTGCCCCGGCGTGTCGATCATGTTGAGGCAGTAGGTCTCCAGCTCGCCCGCGGCATTCTCCAGGGACCAGGGCATCCGGACGGCCTGCGACTTGATGGTGATGCCACGCTCGCGCTCGATGTCCATCCGGTCGAGGTACTGCGCGCGCATCGCCCGCTCCTCGACCACGCCGGTCTTCTGCAGCATGCGGTCGGCCAGCGTCGACTTGCCGTGGTCGATGTGGGCGATGATGCAGAAGTTGCGGATCAGCTCCGGTGGCGTCGCGTGGGGCTTCAACGCGGTGGTGGCCATGGGAGACACGGGGCGACTACCTCAACTTGGGGTCCGGGGAGCACAGGGCACGGTCAGCGACCCAGTCTCCCACAGGTCGACCAGCCGGTATGCCGCCCTCCGCTACCGTCATGGGGTGTCACCGTCCCCCACCGCCGTCTTCCGCCGGCCCGGCTTCCCCCTCATGTATGCCGCCCTGTCGACGTCGGCGCTCGGCGACTCGGTCCTGCTGCTCGTCCTCGGCGTCTGGGCCAAGACCCTCACGGGCCAGAACGGCAGCGTCGGGATCGTCTACCTGTGCATGCTCGTGCCCGCGCTGGTCGCGCCCTTCCTCGGCGCCTGGGTGGACGGGTTCCGCCGCAAGCCCCTGCTGATCTGGACCAACGTCGCCTCGGCGCTGGCGGTGCTGCCGCTCACCGTCGTCGACGACGCCTCCGACATCTGGATCCTCTACGGCGTCGCCGTCCTCTACGGCCTGTCCTTCGTCATCGTGCCGGCGGGCGTCAACGGCCTGCTCAAGGAGCTCCTCGACGACGAGGCCCTGGTCGACGCCAACTCGGCGCTGGCCACCACCAAGGAGGCCTTCCGGCTGTTCGCCCCGCTCGCAGGGGCGGCGATGTTCGCGGCGTGGGGCGGCTGGACCGTGGCCGTCGTCGACGCCGTGTCCTTCCTGGTCGCGGCGGTCCTCATCGCGCGGATCCGGGTCGACGAGGCCGCCCCGCAGCGGCATACGGCCGGGCTGGTCGACGCCATGACCTCGGGGGTGCGGCTCCTGGTCGCCGACCGCGTCCTCAAGCACGTGCTGGTCGGGCTCGGCCTCACCCTGCTGGTCGTCGGGTTCACCGAGTCGGGGATCTACGCGGTGCTGGACGCGTTCGGCAAGCCCGCGACCTACGTGGCGATCGTGGTGATGGTGCAGGGCATCGGCGCGGTGCTCGGCGGGCTGGCCAGCAGCTGGTCGGTGCGGCACCTCGGCGAGGTCAGCACCATCGTCGTCTCCTGCGTGATCCTCGCGACCAGCATGGCCGTCGTGGCGCTCGCCGGCACGATCCCGGTGCTGCTGGCCGCCTCGGCGGTGTTCGGGTTCGGGCTGCCGCTGATGTTCGTGGCCTACACCACGCTGATCCAGCGACGCACCGAGCAGGCCGTGATGGCGCGCGTGACGATGGCCGCCGAGGTCGTCATGAGCGTCCCGCAGGCGGTGTCGCTGGCCGTCGGTGCGGTCGTGGTGTCGCTGGTGCCGTACCGATGGGCGTTCGGCGTGATCACGGTCGTGACGCTGCTGGGCGCCGCGCACGTCCTGTGGTGGCTGCGGGACCAGCTGCGCCCCGCCACGACGACGAGCACGACGCCTGCGAGCACGACGCCTGCGAGCACGACCCCTGAGAGCACGACCCCTGAGAGCACCGCCCCCGGCGGCCTTGCTCCGGTGTCGACCGACGGCGCTCCCGAGCTGCCGATCGACGAGGATGCCGCGCTGCTGACGGACCTCACCGACCAGCTCCCGGGCGCCGCCGGCACGTCAGCCGCCGGAGGAGTTCTCCTCCTTGGCGCGGATCAGGTCGAGCGCCACCACGGCCCCGACCACGGCGACCCGCAGGGTGACCGGCACCCCTGAGTTGAACGACACGACGTAGCGGTTGCGGCCCAGGAGCCCCGCGGCCAGGCCCGGCCACTGCCGCGACACCCGCGCGACCGAGCCGCCCGGACCCGCGATCTCGAAGTCGTAGTCGAAGAGCTGGCCCTGCACGTCGAGCCCCTCGCCGTTGACGAGCTGCAAGGTCAGGCGCTTGCGAAAGAACGTGAACTCCTTGACCAGCTGACCGATCTCGTAGCCCTGCCCGTCCTGGAGGGTGAACCGGTCGCGGCCCATCGTCATCACGTCGTCGAGCCGCACCAGCACGGACCCGTCGGTGTCGTGGACGGACAGCTTGCGGGAGCCGAGGAACATCCGCGACAACGCGGACCCCTCGGTGCGGATCTCGCCCACCTGGGCACCAGCCTGGTCCCGGATGGCGAAGTCGTTGCTCATGAAGCTGGTGACCTGGTCCATGACCAGCACGTCGGCGTGGAGGAGAGTCATGCCAGTCGGACTCCCCGCACCCTCGGTTCGTTCCCATCTGCCTTCGTCACAGCCGAGACCACGTCTCCGGCACGACCCGAGCCAGCTGTCCCTCGGCCGGTCGCCCCGACGGAGGAGCCACTCCACACCCTCGATGTCGTCCAGCAGGACCCTGACAGACCCTCTGATCAGGCGGTTCGTCGTTGGAGCAGGGCGCTCCAGGCGGTGACGGCGAGGCCCAGGACCGCCAGCACGACGCCGATCCGGCTCGGCCACGCGTAGCCCCAGCCCGCCGCGAGGACCAGCGACCCGAGCCAGGCCCCCAGGGCATTGGCGATGTTGAGGGTGGAGTGGTTGAGCGCAGCGGCCAGGGACTGGCCCTCGTGCGCCACGTCCATCAGGCGGGTCTGCAGCATCGGGACGAGCATGCTCGGGAGCATCCCCAGGGCATAGGTGGCCGCGAGCCCGACCACGGCATACGGCAGGAGCAGGGCGTAGACCGCGAGCAGGATCGCGATCAGCACCAGCAGCACCGCGATGCCGCGCAGGATGCCGTGCCGCGCCACCCGGCCCGCCAGCGCCGCACCGGTCGTGGAGCCGAGGCCGTAGAGGGAGAGGATCCACGGCACCGCGGCCGAGGACCAGCCGCCGAGCTCCTGCAGCGTGGGCGAGATGTAGGCGTAGGTCGAGAACATGCCGCCGAACCCCACGGTCCCGATCAGCAGGGCCAGCCACACCTGAGGGCGGCGCAGCGCCGTGAACTCGCGCCGCACGGACGCGGTCGGGTTGGCGGGCTGGTGCGGCACGAGCGTCGACACGGCAGCCATCGTGACCAGGCCGAGGACCCCGACGACCGCGTAGGACTGCTGCCACCCGAGCGCCTGGCCCAGCCAGGTCGCGGCAGGCACGCCGACGATGTTGGCGACGGTCAGACCCATGAGGACGTTGGAGACGGCCTGCGTGCGACGACGGTCGTCCACCAGGGAGGCGGCGACCAGCGACGCGATCCCGAAGTAGGCGCCGTGCGGCAGCCCGGCCACGAACCGGACCAGCATCAGCGGCCAGTAGCTCGTCACCAGCAGGCTCGCCAGGTGCGCCACGGCGAACAGGGCCATCAGGGCCACCAGCACCCGCCGGCGCGGCAGGCGCGATCCCAGCACCGCCAGCGTCGGCGCGCCGACCACGACGCCCAGGGCATAGGCCGACACCAGGTGCCCGGCGGTCGGGATGTCGACGCCGATCCCGCGCGCCACCTCGGGCAGCATGCCCATCGACGCGAACTCCGTGGTCCCGATGGCGAATCCGCCCACGGCGAGAGCGAGGATCGCCAGCCCCGCGTGACGGCGGGACGCCTCCTGGTGGCGGTCGGCGAGGGGGCTGGCGGGCGGCATACGGGTGCTCCTGGACGTCGACGAGGGTGGGGGTGCGGCTCGGCGACCTCGGCAAGCGCTAACGTCCCACTATGGCATCACTCGGCAGGAGGATCGCCCGCGCTCTCGCGGGTGCCGTCGTCGACGCGGCCCGTCGCGCGGGCCGGCAGGAGCGTGGACGGTCGGGTCGGGAGCGCCACTCGCCCGGGCCGGCCCGTGAGCCGGTGACGAGCCCGTATGCCGGGGACTACGACGGGGTGCCGGACCTGACCTATGCTCCCGTGACCGACGACCTCCCCGACCCGGGCGAGGTCGTGTGGGCGTGGGTGCCCTACGAGGAGGACCACGCGCGGGGCAAGGACCGCCCGGTGCTGGTGGTGGGGCGGCACGGTGCGCTGCTGCTCGCGCTCCCCCTCACGAGCAAGGACCACGACCGCGACGCGGAGCAGGAGGCCTCGCTGGGGCGCCACTGGTGCGACATCGGCTCGGGCGCCTGGGACTCGCGCGGCCGCCCGAGCGAGGTGCGCGTCGACCGGGTGCTGCAGCTGGACCCGACGACGGTGCGCCGGATCGGGGCGACGCTGTCGCGGGAACGGTTCGACGAGGTGGCCGCGGCCGTCCGCGCCCGCCGCCCCTGACCCGCCCGCGCTGGCTCCGCCGGCGAGCGCGTCTCACCCTGCAGCACGAGACGGGGTCGGCACCCCGAGACCCCGCCCCCTCTGACTCGCCGCCGCAGATGCCTCACCCTGCAGCACGAGACGGGGTCGGCACCCCGAGACCCCGCGCTGCGTCATACGCACCCCAGGCATGCCGAAGGGCCGTCACCCGAAGGTGACGGCCCTTGCGAAGGCTGGGTGTCGCAGGCTCAGCCGAGCTTGCTGACGGCCTTGGCCATGGCCGACTTCTTGTTAGCGGCCTGGTTCTTGTGGATCACGCCCTTGCTGACGGCCTTGTCCAGCTTGCGGGAGGCGTCGCGCAGGGCGACGGCGCTCTCCTCGGCGTTGCCGGACTCCACCGCAGCGCGGAACTTGCGGATGAAGGTGCGCAGCTCGGACTTGTACGCCTTGTTGCGCTCCGTCCGAGCGTGGTTGGTCTTGATCCGCTTGATCTGGGACTTGATGTTTGCCACGAGAATCCTTCTGTGTGTCAGGTCGATCATTGCCGTTGAGGGCGGCAGCCGTCCTCGGGACCGGGCGTGGGGCACCCGTGGGATGAGGAGTGGCTGGGTGGTGCTGCGTTGCGCGCACGACCTAGGCGCGCACGCAGAGTCCAACGTTACCAGAGTTCGGGGCGTCTCCTGGCCGCTCGGCGGCGGGCGGACTACGGTCGAACCATGGCCACCGTAGCCCTCTTCCCCAGCGTCCTCGGCGTCCGCGCCGGCATCTACGACTTCGCCGACCGGCTGCGTGCCGTCGGGCACGACGTGCGCATCCTCGACTACCTCGACGGCCGCACCTTCGAGACCTACGAGGAGGGGATGAAGGCGGCGCAGGAGCACGACGACAAGGTCGTCCTCGGCCACGCCCTCAAGCTCGCCAAGGACGACGTCCCGCCGGGCATGGTGGTGGCCGGCTTCTCGATGGGCGCGGGCATGGCGGAGCACGTCGCCCTGCAGATGCAGGCTCGCGGCGCGATCCTCGTCGGGGGTGCGGCCGCCACGAAGTGGTTCGGCGACAAGACCTGGCCCGCGGACTGCCCCGTGCAGGTGCACCACAAGGCGGAGGACCCCTTCTACGAGCCCGACGAGGCGGAGGAGGCTCTGGCGTCCCTGCGGGCGGGCGGCGCGCAGGTCGAGGACTTCGCCTACGAGGGCGCCGGGCACCTGTTCAACGACCAGGGCCTGCCGGACGAGTACGACGCCGCCGCCACCGAGCTCATGATGCAGCGGGTCATCGACTTCCTGGAGGAGGTCGACTGAGCCTGGCCGTATGCCGGGAAGCCCGCCTCAGCGGCCGCCGTGACGCTCCCGGGCGATGGTGAGGATCGCCCGCTCCACGGCATACACCGGGTCGCGACCGCCACCCTTGACGTCGTAGTCCGCCTGCGCCACCGCCTGGATGCACCGGCCCAGCGCCTCGGCCTCCCACCCCGACAGCTCGCGGCGAGCCTTGTCGACCTGCCAGGGCGCCATGCCGAGCGAGCTCGCCAGCTGTCCCGACGGGCCCCGCCCGGCCGAGCCGACCTTGACGAGCTGGCGCAGCTTCATCGCGAGCACGGCGACGATCGGCACGGGGTTGTCGCCCCCCGCGATGGCGTGCCGCAGCAGGCGTAGCGACTCGGCGGCGTTGCCCGCGATGGCCGCGTCGGCCACCCGGAAGCCCGTCGCCTCCACCCGCCCCGCGTAGTAGGTCGAGACCACGCCCTCGTCGATGGTCCCGGTGGTGTCCTGCACGAGCTGGGAGCAGGCGGACTCGAGCTCGCGCACGTCCTTTCCGACGGCCTCGACGAGCGCGCGCACCGCATCCGGGGTCGCCTTGCGGCGTGCGGTGCGGAACTCGTTGGTGACGAAGCTCGCCTTGTCGGCGTCGGACTTGATGGCCGGGCAGTCGATCACCCGGGCACCGGCCTTCTTGATCGCGTCGAGGACCTTCTTGCCGCGGTTGCCGGCCTTGTGCGTCACGATCAGCCAGACGTCGTCGGCCGGCGCCGCCCCGAGGTAGGCGAGCAGGTCGGTCTGCAGCTCGTCGGTCGCCTCGTCCAGGTCGCGCACGACGATGGCCTTGGCGTTGCCGAACAATGACGGGCTGGCGTGCATGGCGATCTCGCCGCCCTCGTAGGCCGAGCCCTGCAGCGGGACGGTCTCGAGGTCGGGGTGCAGCCCCTTGATCTCGGCGACGGTCGAGCGCAGCGCCCGGTCGGCGAGCACCCCCTCGGGCCCGGCGACGAGGACGAGCGGCGGGATGCGCGAGGCGGGGGCTGCGGTCACGGCATACAGCCTCCCACGGCCCACCGACAGACCCTCCGACGCGCGACGGTCTCGCGCTCCGACCTCGCCTCGCCGTCTCGCCCCGTCGTCTCGCCCTGCCGAACGCGTCTCGCCCTGCAGCATGAGACGGCCTCGCCACCAGCGCGCAGCCTCACCCCGCCGAACGCGTCTCGCCCTGCAGCATGAGACGGCCTCGCCACGGGGCTGGGTCAGGTGCCGCGCACTGCCGCGCGGCGCAGCGAGGGTCACGCGTCGAAGGTGAAGCCGCTCTGGGGCTGCAGGGAGAGCTTGAGCGCCGCGAGCCGCGCCTCGACCACCTCGGGATCCAGCTCGAAGTGATCGGCGAGCTCGTCCAGGGAGAGGCCGGCGTCGACGCCCTCGCGCAGCTCGGTGTCCTCGTCGTCGGTCCACGGGTGGCCGCTCGTGACGGCGGTGCGGGTGGAGGGCGGCGCGGGGTGGGGCTCGGTGGCGGAGGGTCGCGGCGTGGCCGAGACGGCGTCCTCGGTGACCTCGCCCGTCAGGGAGCGCAGCGCCGGCTCGTGCACCGGGGTGACGGGCGCGGCGGTCTCGTCGAGGCGTCGCAGGGCGTTGAGGACGAGCTCACGGTCGGTGGTGGGCCAGAACGGCGGCAACGACCGCTGCAGGAACCCGGCGTAGCGCGCGGTGATCATGCGCGAGTCGAGGAAGGCCACGACCCCGCGGTCGTCGCCACGCCGGATCAGCCGGCCGGCACCCTGGGCGAGGCGCAGCGCGGCGTGGGTCGCCGAGACGGCCATGAAGCCGTTGCCGCCCATGCGCCCGATCGCCTGGGTGCGGGCAGACGCCAGCGGGTCGTCGGGGCGCGGGAACGGGATGCGGTCGATGATCACGACCTGGCAGGCCGTGCCGGGCACGTCGACGCCCTGCCAGAGCGTCATGGTGCCGAACAGCGCGACGCGTGGCTCGCGCGCGAACTGCCGCACGAGAGTCGTGGTCTGGTCCTCGCCCTGGCACAGGACCTCGATGTCGGTGCCGTCCGCCGCGAACCGCTCGCGCAGCGCCTCGGTCGCCGCCTGCGCGGCCCGCATGGACGAGAACAGCCCGAGCGCCCGGCCACCCGAGGCCCGCACGAGCGCCTCGATCTCGTCGAGGGTCTGGTCCGCCGTGCCGTCCCGCCCGGGCGGGGGCAGGTGCTTGGCGACATACGCGATCGCCTGCTTGGGGTAGTCGAAGGGAGAGCCGACGTCGAGGCCGGTGTAGCCGGGCGCGCCGTCGCCGCGCAGGCCCAGCGTCCCCGCGACCGCGTCGAACGTGCCGCCGAGCTCCAGGGTCGCGGAGGTCATCACGACGGTCCGCTCGCCGAACAGCTTGTCCCGCAGCAGCATCGCCACGCTCATGGGCGCGACGCGCAGCACTCCCCCGCGCCGCGGGTCCTTGGACAGCCACACGACGTCGAGCTCGCGCCCCTCGAGGATCCGCTCGGCGGTGTCGAAGGTCTCGTCGACGGCGGCCTGGGCCACCTTGCGGGCACCGGCGTCCGGACCGTCCTCCTGACCCTTGTCAGGCTTGAGCTCCGTCAGCACCGAGCGGGCGGTGTCTCGCACGCGGGACAGCGCCTGGATCAACGACTGCGGCGGATCCGTCAGACGCCCCTCCTCGAGCGACTCGACGACCTCGCTCAGGATGTCGCCGGCCTCCGCGAGCGCCGAGGCGTCGGCGAGCTTGCCGCAGCGGCGGGAGGCCGCGGCGATCATGCCGGCGCTCAGCTCGTCGGTGACCGTCGCCGTGACGCGGTCCACGAGCTCGTGCGCCTCGTCGACGACCAGGACGTCGTGCTCGGGCAGCATCATCCGCCCCTCGAAGGCGTCGATCGCCATGAAGGAGTGGTTGGTCACGACCACGTCGACGTCCTTGGCGGCCTCGCGCGCCCGCTCCACGAAGCACTCCGCACGCTGGGGGCACTTGGTGCCGAGGCACTCCTGCGCACTCACGCTGACCTGGCGCCACGCCCGCTCGCTGACGCCGGGCACCAGCTCGTCGCGGTCGCCGGAGACGGTGTGCTCGGCCCAGCTGCGCAGCCGCAGGACCTCCTGCCCGAGGCGTCCGACGCCCGCGTCGACGGCGCCGACACCGAGCAGGGAGTCCGCGTCGTCGTCCGGCATACCGCCGTCGAGCTTGTGCAGGCAGACATAGTTGCGACGGCCCTTGACCAGCGCGTATGACGGCCGCCTGCCCGCCAGCGGGGTGACCGCCTGGGCGAGGCGGGGCAGGTCGCGGTCGACGATCTGGGCCTGCAGGGCCAGCGTCGCGGTGGCGACCACGACCGGCTTGTCGCTGCTCAGGGCGTGCAGCAGGCTCGGCACGAGATAGGCCAGGGACTTGCCGGTGCCCGTGCCGGCCTGGACCAGCAGGTGCTCGTCCCGGTCGATCGCGTCGGACACGGCCTGCGCCATCCGCACCTGGCCGGGGCGGGTGCTGCCACCGACCCCTCCGACGGCAGCGTCGAGGTAGCGATCAAGGTCTGGGTGCGGCACGCCGCAACCCTATGGCACCGGTGTGACAGACCCCCGCCACGCGTTGGCGCGCCGGGGCCGCGCGGCGTCGATATGCTGGCCGCAGCCCGCTCCCCTCGTCCCCTCGAAGGTGCCCCTCGTGCGTGACATCGTGGTCTTCTCCGGCAGCGCCCACCCCGAGCTCGCCCGACGGATCTGCGACGAGCTGGGGGTCCCGTTGTCGGGGGTCGACATCGTCCGGTTCAGCAACGACTGCCTGCAGGTGCAGCTGCTGGAGAACTGCCGGCAGAAGGACGTCTACCTCATCCAGCCGTTGGTGCCGCCGACCCAGGAGCACCTCTTCGAGCTGCTGCTGATGATCGACGCGGCCCGCGGCGCCTCCGCCGCCTCGATCACCGCCGTCATGCCCCACTTCGCCTACGCCCGGTCGGACAAGAAGGACGCCTCGCGCATCTCCTTCGGCGGCCGCATGGTGGCCGACCTGATCCAGACGGCCGGCGCCCACCGCGTCCTCACCATGACCTTGCACGCGCCGCAGGTGCACGGCTTCTTCTCGGTGCCGGTCGACCACCTGACGGCGACCGGTGTGCTGGCCGACCACTTCCGCGAGCGGGACCTGAGCAACCACGTCGTGGTCTCCCCCGACTTCGGCAACGCCAAGACCGCCTCCCTGCTAGCGCGGCTGCTGGGACTGCCCGTCGCGGCCGGGTCCAAGCAGCGCAAGGGCGACGACAAGGTCGAGATCGACATGATCGTCGGTGACGTCGACGGCAAGACGGCGATCGTCCTCGATGACGAGATCGCGACCGGCGGGTCCATCGTCGAGCTGCTCGACAAGCTGCAGGAGGTCGGGTGCCAGCAGGCGGCCGTGGCCTGCACCCACGGACTGTTCACCGGCAGGGCCGTCGAGCGGCTGCGGGGCCACCCGATGATCAGCGAGGTCGTCACCACCGACACCGTGCCGTCGCCGCAGGGCTGGCCGGAGCTCAAGGTCTGCTCGACGGCTGACCTGTTCGCCGAGGCCATCGCCCGCATCCACGCGGGGGCCTCGATCTCGAGCCTGTTCGACGGGGTCGACCCGGCGTACGCCCCGCCCCAGATGAGGCTCGACTTCTCCTGACAGCCGGCCTCCTGACGCTGGCTGTCTGGCTCGTGTCCTGGTGACGCGGCCCACGACCGACACGTACCGTGACCCTGGGGGTGGCCTGAGACCGATCAGGCCGCAGGATCGGTGGGGGCATCAATGAGCGAGAGCGTCTGGACAGAGCTGTCCGAGTCCGACGTGGACGACGGGGTGCTGCCACGGTTCCGGCGGGTGACATCGACGCGACCCGACGCCGTCGCCGTGTCCGACGAGGACACGTCCCTGACCTACGGCCAGGTCGCTGCGAGGGCGGCCGGCGTCCTGCGCGGGATCCGCCAGGCGCTCGACGCGCTCGACCCGCCCCCGGCACGTCACGGCGAGGACGCCTTCGGCGCCGCCGCGACCGTCGCCATGTGCTGCGACCACACCGTCGATGCCGTGGTGACGCTGCTGGCCGTGGTCGCCTCGGGGCACCCGGTGCTCGTGCTGGACCCCCGCACGCCCGGCCCCCGCCAGGCCCAGCTGGTCGAGCGCGCCGGTGCACGACTGCTCGTCACCGACCCGGCCAACGAGCGACTCGCGTCCGAGCTGCACGTCGTCCCCCTCTCGGTCCGCGGCCTCGAACCCGCCGATCCCCAGATCCTGTGGGGTGACCCACCGTCACCGACCTCCGTAGCAGCCCTCGCCTTCACGTCCGGGTCCACGGGCACGCCCAAGCCCGTCGCCAACGACCACCGCCTGCTCGTCCGCGACGCCTGGAACAGCTCGATCGCCACCGGCTGCTACTCCTCGGCCGACACCATCGCGCACACCCTGCCCATCGCCTTCCACGCCGGCCTGACCACGACCCTGCACGGCCTGCTCGTCGGAGCGCGGATGCGGTTGTACGACGCCCGCAGCCGCGGGATCGCCGGTCTGCCCGCCGTCATCGCCGAGCACGGCTGCACGCTCATGATCACCAGCCCCGCGATCCTGCGCGGCTTCGTCGCCACCGCGCCCGACCCGGCGATGCTCGCGACGCTGCGCAGCCTCACGGTGGCCGGCGAGGCGTCATACGGCCGGGACGTCGAGGCGGTGCGCCCGCTGCTGCCGGCCGGCTGCCTCGTGCGCAACCGCTACGGCTCGTCGGAGACGGGCCTGATCGCCGAGTACGTCGTCGGCCCCGAGCACCCGCCCCTGGACGGCCCGCTCCCGGCCGGCCGCGGGGTCGGCCGGACCGTGCTGAGCGTCATGGACGAGCACGGCACCCCGGCGGCACCCTGGGCCACGGGTCGGCTCGTCGTCACGGCGCCGCAGGTCGCGACCGGCTACTGGCAGCTCCCCGAGGCCACGGCCGAGGCCTTCGCGGACCTCGCGGACGGCACGCGCCGCTACCGCACCAGCGACCTCGGCCGCGTCCTGCCCGACGGCGCGATCCAGATCGTGGGGCGGGCCGACCACAGCGTCAAGGTGCGCGGCTACCTCGTCGACCCCGGCGAGGTGGACGCCGCGCTGTTCACGCTCGACGACGTCCGTGAGGCCGTCGTGGTCAGCGGCCCGCGCCCGGGCGACGGTCGGACCAGGCTGGTGGCGTATGTCGTCCACCGCCGTCTCCCGGCGCCCCCGACCGGTGCCGGGCTCCCCGGCGCGGAGCTGCCCGACCCGGGGCTCGAGGCGGCGTGGCGGCAGGCCCTGCGCGGGCAGCTGCCGGCCCACATGATCCCCGAGGCCTTCGTGCTCGTTGGCGCGCTGCCCCGCAACGACCGCGGCAAGATCGACCGCGCCGCCCTGCCCGAGGCACCGGAGCGGGAGCTGTCCGGGGCCCACACCTCCCGCTGGGAGGCGCTGGTCGCCGAGCAGTGGGCGGCCGCGCTGGAGCATGACGGCCCGTTGCGGCCCGACTCCGACTTCTTCGCCCTGGGCGGGGACTCGCTGGCCGCCGAGGCGCTCATGGCGCGGCTGGTGTCCGAGCTCGGCGTCGACCCCGACCGGGCCCGCACCACCGTCCTCGCGCAGGCTCCCGTGCTCGCCGACTTCGCCGAGGCGGTCCGCGGCACGGGGGCCGGTCCCGACCACTGCCTGGTCCCACTCGTGACCGGAGCGGGCGCCGGCCCCGCCGGTGCGGCTGAGGGTGCCGAGGCCGCGGCAAACGACGCCGGGTGCCGGCCTGCTGAGCGTCCGGTGTTCCTCCTCGCCGGCGCGGGAGGCATCGGCATCGCGCTGCGACCCATCGCCCTGCGACTCGGCGGGCGGCCGGCATACGCGCTCCAGAATCCCGTGCTCGAGGCCCGTGGCCTGCCCGACCTGACCCTGCGCCGCCTCGCCCGGCGCTACGTCAAGGTCGTGCGGCGGGTGCAGCCCGAGGGGCCCTACCTGCTGGCGGGGCACAGCTTCGGCGGGCTCGTGGCCTTCGAGATGTGCCACCAGCTGCGCTCCGTCGGGCAGGACGCCCGGCTGGCGATCATCGACTCCTTCCCGCCCGAGCCGTCGCTGCACCCCGAGCCCGAGGAAGGCACCTCGCCCCCGGCGCGCGCCCGCTCGCTGGTCCGCCTCGTCCGCGCCTCGCTGCGCGACACCACCGGGGCCACGGACGCGTGGCGGTTCTTCCTGCAGTCCGACGCGCTTGCGCGCGCCTATCGCTCCCAGCCGTGGCCCGGCGAGACCCTCGTGCTCGTGGCGCAGTCCCCCGAGAAGGACGCCCGCTCCCGGTGGGCCCCGCACCTCATCGGCCCGCACCACCAGGTCGAGATCAGCGGTGACCACTTCACGCTGCTGCGCGAGCCCTGGGCCGAGGAGGTCGCGGCGCACCTGCGGACCTTCTTCGGCGAACCGGCCGCGTCGACCTGACGTCTGCTGTCGCCCGCAAAGCAGTCGCCCGCAAACCAGTGGCCGGCACGCCTCGGGCCCGGGCAGGCTGGGCGCCATGCCCCATGACGTGACAGCGCTCGACCACCTGACCCAGGAGCAGCTGTGGGACGCCCGCGCCGCAGCGACCTACGACACCCCGGGCACCGGCATGGAGGCGCCCGAGGTCCTCGGCCCCACCGTCGACCGCCTCGCCGAGCTGGCCGAGAACGGCCGCGCCCTCGAGCTCGCCGTCGGGACCGGGCGGGTCGCCATACCGCTGGTGCGGCGCGGGATCGAGGTGAGCGGCATCGAGATCAGCCGGCCGATGATCGACCGGCTGCGCGAGAAGGCGAGCCCCGAGGAGCTCCCCGTCACGCAGGGCGACATGGCGAGCACCGTCGTCCCGGGCGAGTTCTCGCTCGTCTACCTGGTCTTCAACACCATCGGCAACCTGCTGACCCAGGACGCGCAGGTCGAGTGCTTCCGCAACGCCGCCGCCCACCTGCGGCCGGGTGGGAGGTTCGTGATCGAGCTGTGGGTGCCGCAGCTGCAGCAGATGGCGCCCGGCCTGCCCGCGATCATCGGTGCGGTGGAGGACGGCTACATCCTCGTCGACACCCTCGACACCGCCACGCAGCGCCTGGTGTCGCACCACTTCACCTTCGGCGAGGGGCGTTCGGCGACGGTCGGCCGCACGCCGCACCGCTACGTCTGGCCGTCGGAGCTGGACCTGATGGCCCGCCTCGCCGGTTTCGAGCCGGAGTCCCGCCACGCCGACTGGCAGGGCACGCCGTTCACCTCCGCGTCGACGTCCCACGTCTCGGTCTATCGCAAGGCCGCCGACGGTCGATGAGCCCCGACAGGCCACCTGACGTGATGCGACCCGTCGGGGCGCAGCTGTGCACGCGCGATCGGCGCGACGGACAATCAGGTCATGAGTCAGAACCCGTCCGTGCTGCACACCGTGCTCGACGCGGTGGACATCCGAGCCCTGGCGGAGTTCTACCGCCGGCTGCTCGGGCTGGTCTACCGGCCCGGCGACGAGCCGCCGGGGGACCCGGCGCCCGACGACGGAGACTGGCTGGTGCTGACCCGGCCGGACGGCACGCGGACGCTGGCCTTCCAGCACGTGGAGCACCTCGAGCGGACCACGTGGCCGGCGCCGGACGTCCCGATGCAGCTGCACCTGGACCTCACCGTCCCTGACCTGGCAGCGCTGGAGGAGCACCACGCTCGCGCCCTGGCGCTCGGTGCACGCCTGCTCCTCGACCGGTCCGACGACCCCGACGAGCCGCTCTACGTCTATGCCGATCCCGCGGGGCACCCCTTCTGCCTCTTCGTCGCCGAACCTGCGACCGAGGACCTCGACCACCTCGTCGTCGACGGCCGCGACCTCACGGTCCAGCGGGCCGGGCTCGCCGACGTCCCGGCCATCGTCGGCCTCCTGCGCGACGACCCCCTCGGAGCAGAGCGGGAGGTCGAGGACCCGGAGCCGTATGTCGCAGCGTTCCACCGCATCGACAGCGACCGGTCGCACCTGCTCGTGGTGGTCCGCGACGCAGGCGGCGAGGTGGTGGGCACCATGCAGCTCACCCTCCTGCCCGGGCTGTCCCGCTCGGCCGCGACCAGGTTGCAGGTCGAGGGCGTCCGAGTCTCCCCGTCGGAGCGTGGATCCGGCCTCGGCGCAGCGATGTTCGCGTGGGCCCACGCCTGGGGCCACGAGCGTGGCGCGTCGCTCGCTCAGCTCACGACCGATCTCTCGCGAGCGGACGCCCACCGTTTCTACGAGCGGCTCGGCTACGTCGCGACCCACGCCGGGCTCAAGCGCCCACTCGACTGAGGCTCGCCACCGCGCTCCGGGTGAGCCCCTCCGTGTCGGTCGCGGCGTTCGTCAGGCGGGGAGTCGGGCCACCATTGCCATACCCAGTGAGTGCTCCTCTGATGGGCGCGCCACTCATCGGCGGTGATCTCGTGGGTCACCTCGCCCTCCTCCGCGCCCGGCAACGGCTCGTCCCACGTCCGGACCTCGGTGCTCACGTGCCGCATCCCGAGCCTGCGCATCACCCCGCGTGACCCGGTGTTGACGGCCATCGTCTCGGCCCAGATCCGGCGCAGCCCGACGGTCTCGAAGCCGTGGCGCACCAGCGCCAGGGCCCCCTCGGTCGCGAGGCCCTGGCGCCAGTGACGCCGCTCGAGCCGCCACCCGATCTCCGCGGCGTCCGGATGCGGGGCGGAGCCCGGCTCGGAGTCGCTGCGACCGAGGTCCCACCAGCCGAGGAAGTCGTCAGTCCCGAAGCCGACCCACCACCCCAGACCCAGCGTGTCCCCGCTCGTATCGGCGCACCGCGGCCCCCAGAAGTCGTCGATCTCCTGCGGCGTCCGCGCGCGCCCCAGCAGGTGGCGCATTGCCTCCGGGTCGGAGTCCAGGCGGTGCAGGAGGGGCAGGTGCTCGATCGTCATGGGGCGCAAGGTGATCCGGTCCGTCGTGACGACCGGTCGCCCCCGCGGGCCGGGTGTCAGGCCCGGCGTCAGGTGCTTGACCATCGCCTGACGCGGCCATCGGTCCAGGCCCAGGCTCCGCTCGTGCTGCCGCGCAGCAGCCAGCCCCCGACCGTGCGACGACTCGGGCAGCACCCGCCACCCCAGCCGCTCGTAGTACGGGCCGTTCCACGGCACGTCGCGATAGGTGGTCAGTGTCATGTCCTCGTGCCCCGCGGTCCGGGCCCACGCCTCGGCCGTCTCGAGCAGCCGCGCCCCGAGCCCGTGCCCGGCGTGGTCGGGGTGGACGCTGAGCTGACCGACGTGCGGCCGGCCGTCGACCGGCTCGACCCGCACGAAACCCACCGGGAGGTCACCCTCGTCCACCGCCACCCACAGCGTGCCCGCGGCCAGAGCCGGCTCGAAGGCCTCCGGCGGGTCCGGAGGCATGTCCGCCACCAGGTCCATCCCGGCGCCGCGGAAGTGCACGCCACCAGAGGCGTCCAGGGCGGGCAGGTGCATCAGGTCGTCGAGGCGTCCCGCGCGAATCGCCATACGGCTCACAACGATCCCTCCGCCACCAACGGTGCGCCGGTCACCGACCTGGCCATCCACACGCTGTCACGGCGGTCGTCGGCACTCACCCAGATCGACCGCGGCGCGCGCCCCACCTCGACCCACCCCATCGATCCGTAGAACCGGCCGAGCCCCAGCCCGCTGCGATAGACGAGATCGACCTGCTCCACCCCGGGCAGCGCCCGCGCCACGGCGTGGAGCCCACCCAGAGCGACCCGGCCGAGGTTGCGACCCCGCACGTCCGGGTCGACCATGAACCTCTGCAGAGTGGCCGTATGACGAAACAGCCCGTCATCGCTGCGGATCCACCAGCCGAAGGCCAGCAGCCGCCCACCGCGGTCGCGCATGATCCCGAGGGTCCGGCGGTCGTCGTCGGTGCGCTCCAGGGCCTCGTCGAGCCGATCGGCCACGGCCGCGCGCGGTGCGTCCCGGGTGAAGCCCACCGCTCCCCCGGCCACGTTGACCGCGCACCACAGGTCGAGCATCTGGTCCCGCAGCCCAGCACCCACGGAGCGCTCGTCAGCACCGGCGACCTGCACCTGCGGCAGCCACCACGCCCGCGACGGCCCCAGCTCGACGGGATCGCCGGGGATCACGTGCGGATCGCCGCGCAGCAGCCCCGCCGAGGCCGCCGTGCGCCCCGACGCGGCGTTGTCGTCGCGCGCCACGGCCCGCACCGTCCACCCCGGCAGCCATTCCGCGGCCCAGGCCGTCACCGCTCGCGCCGCCTCGCGTCCCAGGCCCTGGCCGTGGCACTCCAGGGCGAAGCGGTAGTAGAGGTTGGCGACCCCCTCCTTGTCGTGCGGGAGGGGGCGCACCCCCGCCATCCCGAGCAGGCGCCCCGACGGGCGGTCCTCGACCACCCAGTAGCCGAATCCGTCTGTCTCCCAGGCCTCGACCCAGGTCTGCAGGCCCACGAGGTTGGCGGTCCGGTCGGTCGTGACGGCCCACGGCGCGTAGCGAAAGAGGCGCTCGTCGGAGTGCAGCGCGTGGTGGAAGGCCGCGTCCTCGATGCGCGGTGGCCGCAGCCGCAGCCGCCGGGTCTCGACGGTCGTCGGAGCGCCTGCGGGGACGGCACGGTGGGGCGGGGCGGTGGCCATGAGCCCGACGTTAGCCGTAGCCTCCGACAGGCCCCCACCCGATGACCGCACCGTCGACCCCGAGGACTCCAGCAGATGCCGTATGCCGTGACCGTGGACCACCCCGGCGGCACGTCCCGGTTCGCCGTCACGCACGACGCCCTGGTCATGGTCGCCACCCTCGGCGGCCACCTGCACGCCTACCTCGGCGGCGAGGGCTGCCGCGCCCAGAGCCTCGCGTTCACCACGCAGGAGCCGCGCCGCACCCTGGAGGGTCGGGTCGAGGTGCCGGAGGCGGTCGACGAGGTCGACTGGGAGGGCACCGAGTGGACCGAGGAGAGGCTGGCGGCCCTAGCCGAACGGATCCCCTTGGGCGAGTGCAGGATCACGGTCGCCCACGACCTCGCCCCCCTGGTCGACGGCGGGGAGCTGGACTTCGGGGAGCACCTGCAGATGGAACGCTTCGTCTGGTCCCGGCTCGCCGGGGACGCCGGCCGAGACGGGCGCCGCTGCACCTGCCTGCGCAGCATCGGCACCCCGCGGGGCAAGCGCGCGACCTGCTTGGACGACGCGCGGCAGGGCCTCACCTGACGGTCAGCTCTGCGGCGTGGCCGGCGGTGGGGTCGGGGACGGGGACGGGGAGCTCCCCGGCCAGCCCGGGATGGTCTGGGGCGCCACGGCGAGCGCCCGTTGGAGGTGCTCGAACCACCCGTCGACCTGCGCCCCGTCCTCGTGCCAGTTGCGGATGGCCGCCATGAGCGGCCAGAGGGTGACGCTGACGGCGAGGCGCGACTGCTGCCGGTCGGCGTCCGTCACCTCGCTCAGGGCGACGGCGACCTGCTCCACCACGTCGTCGAACAGCTCGAGCCCAGCTCGGCGGATCGCCGGGGTGCCCATCCACAGCAGTGTCCGTCGTCGGGTCAGGTCCTCGTCGGCCGGGTGGAAGTGCTCGCCGAGGACCTCGGTCAGGGTTGCCCGCATGGCGACGGCGGGGTCCTCGCCGGCCGCGACCCGGGTGATGAACAGCTCTATCGCGCCGTCGTCGAGCTCGTCGTGGAGCACCAGCCCCTCCTTGGTGCCGAAGTAGCGGTAGACGGTGCTGGGCGACACGTCCGCCTCGGCGGCGACCTGGTCGATCGTGACGGCGTCGAACCCGTCGCGCTCGAAGAGGTCCACGGCCGCCTCCTGGATCGTGTGCATGGCCGCGATCTTCTTGCGCTCCCGCAGCGAGGGCTGCTTCACGTCTCACCTCCGGATCGGTGCAGGACAACCTCTTGACAGTGACTGTCAGTCTAACGCTAGGGTGGACTATGAGACAGCGACTGTCACTTGACATTGACTATCCATTTGTCCTGGCCCGCGGGATCCACAAAAGGTTCGGCCGGGTGACAGCGTTGGACGGCCTCGACCTGAGCGTCCGGGCGGGAGAGGTCCATGGCTTCCTGGGGCCCAACGGGGCGGGCAAGTCCACGACCATCCGAGCCCTCCTCGGCCAGCTGCGGCTGGACGGCGGGGAGCTCGAGGTGCTCGGCGGGCACCCCGTCCGCGACGCCCGCACCATCCACCCCCGACTCGCCTACGTCCCCGGCGACACGGCCCTGTGGCCTTCGCTGACCGGCGGCGAGTGCATCGACCTGATCGCGGGGTTCCAGGGCGGGCAGGACCGGGCCCGACGCGACAAGCTCGTCGACCGGTTCGAGCTGGACCCCCGCCGACGCGCCCGCACCTACTCCAAGGGCAACCGGCAGAAGGTCGCCCTCGTCGCCGCCCTGTCCAGCACCGCCGACCTGTTCGTGCTGGACGAGCCCACGTCGGGGCTCGATCCCCTGATGGAGGCGGTCTTCCAGCAGGTCGTGCGCGAGCTCACCGACGAGGGTCGGACCGTCCTGCTGAGCAGCCACATCCTCGACGAGGTGGAGGCGCTCTGCGACCGGGTCACGATCATCCGGCGAGGCCGCACCGTCTCCACCGGCACCCTGGAGGACCTGCGCGCCAACACCCTCACCACCGTCGAGACGACGACCGCTCACGGCATACGGGCGCTGTCCGGCGTGCCAGGGGTCACCGACGTGGTGGAGCGGCCCGTGTCCCGGGGGACGCACACGACCTTCAGCACCACCCACGCCGCCATGCCGGCGGCCGTCACGCTGGTCGCCCGGCACGAGCCCGCCAGCCTGGTCGTGCGTCCCCCGTCGCTCGAGGAGCTCTTCCTGGAGCACTACGACGAGGTGCCGGCGTGACCGCCGTCGAGGGCACGACCCGGATCATCCGTCTCCTCCTGCGCACGGGCTGGCGACGCCTGCTGCTGTGGTGGGGCGCCTGCACCGCCCTGGTGGTCGCGACCTGCGCCGGCACCGTGAGCCTGTATCCCGAGGCCTCGGACCGGGCGACCTATGCGGCCACGCTCGGACGCTCCACCGCCACCGCCGCGTTCAACGGCCGCGGCTACGACCTGCACACCCTGGGAGGGATCGGCGCCTACGAGGTCGGGTTCCTCGGCCAGCTGTTCCTGCCGGTCGCCGCCCTGCTGCTGGCGGTCCGGCACACGCGCACCCAGGAGCAGAGCGGCCTCGTGGAGCTCGTCACGGCCCATCGCGCCGGCTCCCTGGCCCCGCTGCTGGCCGGCGCCGTCGTGAACGCCCTCCCGCTGCTGGGGGTGGGGATCGGGGTGGCGACGGGGCTGTGCGCCCTCGGCCTGCCGGTGGCCGGGGCGATCCGGTATGCCGTCGTGCTCACCGCCATGATGATCTGCTTCGCCGCGGTGGGACTGCTCTCGTCCGAGCTGGCCCAGGGCGCTCGCACGGCCACGATGCTGGGGCTCGGCACGCTCGGGGCGGCCTTCCTCGGCCGCGTCGTCGTGGACGCCCTGCAGCTGGAGGCGACCTGGATCAGCCCGCTCGGCTGGGTGGCGGAGGCGCGGCCCTGGGGTGGCTCGGCGTCGTGGTGGCCGACCGCGGCCTACCTGGCGACAGCGCTCGCGCTCGGCACCGCCGCCGTCACCGTCCGCCTGCACCGCGACCTCGACTCCGGCGTCGTGGCCCCCCGCCCCGGCCCTCCGCACGGTCGACCACGCACGTCAACGGTGCTCGGCTGGCCGCTCCGGCTCAACCGCCGGTCCTTCACCGGCTGGCTCGTCGCGACGCTGGTGTGGTCCGGCTCCTTCGGGTTCCTCGCCCACGAGATGACCTCGCTCATCCGCGACAACCCGGCGCTGATGGAGGGCCTCGGCATCTCGAACGCCACCGACCTCGTGACGACGCTCGTGGGCGTCTCCGACGCCGGGCTGGCCTGCCTGGCGGGCATCGGCGTGACGATGGCCCTGAGGACCGAGGAGGACGAGGGACGGCTGGGCGCCGTCCTGGCAGGTCGGGCCTCACGCCTCGCCGTCTGGTGCGGCTGGTCCGTCGTCGCGTGCGGCCAGGCCCTCGCGCTGCTGGCGGCGGGACTCGCGACCTACGGCCTGTCGAGCGCGGACGTGACCGGTGACGGTCATGTCCTGCGCACTGCGCTGGAGCTCGCCGTCGCCTACGCGGCGCCGGTCGTCGTCGTGGTCGCGGGCTCCCTCGCGCTGGCCGCGTGGCTCCCCGCTGCCACCCCCGCCGCATGGGCCCTCGTGGCCTGGATCCTCGTCGTTGGGCTGCTCGCCGACTCGCTGCGCCTGCCGGAGGGGGCCCGCGCGCTCTCCCCGGTCGACGCCGTCGGCGACGTGCCCGCTCGGCCGCCGTCGGCCCTGGCCCTCGCAGTGCTGGGCGTGCTCGCCGTGCTCCTCCTCGGCGCCACGGTCCCCGGCGGACAGCGACGGGACCTGCGCGCCGGCTGACGGGTGCGCCGACCGCGGCCAGGACGGACCGGCCCGCGCCGGAGACGGGCCGACCCGCTGTGCGCTGCCAGGGGTCGGCCCTCCTCTCTCCTGCTCAGGGCACCAGCGGCACGCCGCCCGCGGTGAGGCGCCAGCTCGGGACGAAGAAGTCGGCGGGGTCGATCACGCCCTTGGCGGCGGCCCAGTCGATCAGGAGCTGTCGGATCTCCTTCTGCTGGTTGTAGATCACCGGCGCGGTCGAGATCCCCGGGAAGTTCCCCCCGCCCGAGCGTCGGTAGTTGTTGACAGCCACGGCGAACTGGTCGGTGTCGGCGACCGGGGTGCCGTCGGATCGGCGCAGCCCGGTGATGCGCGACCCCACCGGCCGGGACAGGTCGATGTCGTAGGAGACCCCGGAGACGATGTCGTCGTTGTAGTCGGGGGTGCCACCTGCCCCCGTCATGGTGGCGGGGTCGAAGGTGCCTCCGGCCGGCACCGGCGCGAAGTACCCCGCGGAGTGCTCGAGGTAGGCCTTGACCTGGGCCCCGGACAGCTGGACCGCCTCGAGGGTGTTGTCGTAGATGTAGAGCCCCGCGATGTCGCGGATCGTCACGTCGCCCTGCGGGAACACCGCGGTCCGGCTGAACGGCGCGGCGATCGACAGCACGGGCAGCGCGGCCTGCGGCGTCCCGGCCAGGCCGCGTCGCACCTCGTCGGTCTGGACCTGCTGGATGAAGTCGATGATCGCCGTGTCCTTGTAGCGCGACTCCACCGCGGACAGCTCCTGGGAGGACCGCGCCACGACCTGGTTCACATAGGCGACGGTCGCGTCGTGATAGGGCTGGACGGCCTTGACGACCCGGGGGTTCGGCGCAAAGTCCTTGCCGCGCAAGGAGGTCGCGGCGCTGGAGGCCACGGCCCACCGGCCGCGCTCCTTGACCAGCCGCAGGTCGACCTGCGACACGGACGCCGCCCAGCGATAGGGCTGCGTCAGCAGCACCTCCCGTCCGGTGACCTCGTTGACGATGCGCTTCTGGGGGACGTCCCGGTGGCTGTGCCCGGCCACGACCACGTCGATCCCGGGCACCTCGCGAGCGATGACGTCGGAGACGTTCTCCGGCGGCAGCTCGGGGCCGTATGACGACGTCCCGCCCTCGCCCGAGTGCGACAGCACGACGACGACGTCGGCCCCCTTGCGGCGCATCTCGGGGACGTACTTCTTGGCCGCGGTCACCATGTCGCCGAACCGCAGGCGCCCGTTGACGTTGGCCTTGTCCCAGATCGCCGACCCGGGCGTGGTGAGGCCGAGGATGCCCACCTTGACGGGCTTGTGACCGGCGACGTGGCGGTTGTGTGGATCGCATCGGTTGGTGGCGTGATTCTGAGAACTGTCAGTGGCCGATGAGGAGGACTTCTCTGGCGGCGTCGACCAGTTGCCGGGTGCTGAGTGTCTGAAGGGGCCCGCTTCGTGACGCCGACCGGTGGGCGATGAGCCGGCCAGGTGGATCCGCGCGAGGACACCGCTACCGCGCCGCAGTGGTCCTCCGGGCGTGGACGGAGCGGCAGGTTATTGGTGCGGCTCGCCGAGTTCTGGCGGCGTCTGTGTGGGTCGCGTACGGTCAGTTTCTGCGACTTAGAGGGTTGCTTGCGTCTCAAGCGCGATGGCGTGCATCGCCGCGTCGAGGCATCTGCCGAGCGAGGCGCCGTGGGACTGGGCGTGGGCGTGGGCGGTGAGCAGGGCGGCGAAAGCGGTGGCAACGAGGGCTGCTGAGGTGAGGGGTTCCCACGACGGGTTGCCTCGTCGTTGTTCGCGGCGGTCCAGTTCCTCGACGACAAGGCCTTGTGCGCGTTGCATGCGCTGGAGGTAGCCGGCGCGCAGTGCGTCAGAGGATCCGATGATCTTGTCCCACTCGCTCGCGTGGTGCCCCTGGCTGGGGTCGTCGCCGAGAGCGACGGCACCGTCGAACATGCGTCGCAGCGCCGTCCAGGCCGGTTCGTCGTCGGGCCTCTCGGCGAGGGCCGCCACGAATTGCTCACCCTGACGGGCGACCTTGGCGAGGACGACCTCGTCCTTGCTCGCGAAGTATCGGAAGAAGCTGCGGCGGGACATGCCTGCGGCTTCCGCGATCTCGTCGACGGTGACGGCGTCGAAGCCGCGCGCGGCGAACAGGGTGATGGCGGCCCCCGTGAGCTCTTGCTGCACCGCACGTCGCGTCCGATCGCGCAACGACTCTGAGGTGGCAGGGGACGTCATGACGAGTAGCCTATCGCACAGGCGCACGCTTGACACACGGTGTCACTAGTGACGTAGCATGTCGGAAATACTTGACTATCGGGAGGTCATCACATGGCTCAGCGCACCATCGTCATCACCGGCGCGTCGGATGGAATCGGCGCTGCCGCCGCGAGGAAGCTCGCACCGCGGGGTGATCGGCTCCTGCTGGTTGGCAGGCGCCGCGACAAGCTTGAGGCTGTCGCTGGCCCGTTGGGGGCGGAGGTTCTCGTGGCGGACTTCGAGCGCCTCGATGATGTTCGCGCCCTCGCGGCGCACATCCGTGACCGGACCGACACGATCAACGTGCTGGCGAACAACGCCGGCGGAGTGTTCGCCGAGCGGATGGTCACCGTGGACGGCAACGAGCGCACCATGCAGGTGAACCACTACGCCGGGTTCCTGCTCACCAATCTGCTGCTTGACGTGCTCGTGGCCAGCGGCGCCACCGTGGTCAACACGTCCAGCGTCGGAGCGCACGCGTTCGGCAAGCTCGACCTGGCCGATCTCGACGCCACCCGCAGGTACAAGACGATGAAGGCGTACGGGGACTCCAAGCTCGCCAACATCTTGTTCGCCAAGGGCTTGCACGCCCGCTATCACGACCAGGGACTGAGCACTGTCGCGCTGCATCCGGGCAACATCGCGTCGAACTTCGGCAAGGAGACCGGCAACGCGATGATGAAGCTCATCTACAAGAGCCCCCTTGCCCGACTGCTGTCGACGCCCGACTTCGGCGCCGACAACCTCATCTGGGCCATGGACGGCACACCGGGTGTGACGTGGCAGTCGGGCACGTACTACGACGAGCGCCGCAGGCTGCCCAAGCGACCCAACCCGCAGCAGGACGACCTCGGCGTTGTCGAGGCGATCTGGGCCGAGAGTGCCCGACGGGTCGGTATCGAGGCCTGAGCCGCCGGCGGCCCCGGTCGACGGTCGTCCTGCTGCGAGTTCAGCTGCCGCCCTCAGGACGGGAGAGAGTCAGCGTCGCTGGTAGTCCGCGTCGGGGACGTGCTCGAGCCAGGTCACGACCTGGCCGTGCTCGTCAGCCTCCTGAATCGCGACGTGTGCCATGAATCGATCGGGTGCGGCGCCGTGCCAGTGTTCCTCACCGGGTTCGATGTAGACGACGTCCCCGGGCCGGATCTCACGGACCTCGCTGCCGCGAGTGGCGACGTAACCGATGCCGTCGGTCACGTACAGCGTCTGCCCCTTGGGGTGGTGGTGCCATGCCGTCCGTGCGCCCGGGGAGAACCGCACGTGGGCGCACCCCACGGCGGACTGATCATCAGGATTGCGGATTCCGTCGATATAGACCGTGCCGGTGAACCATTCCTGCGGTCCGGCGCCGGTCCGGCCGCCGCTTCGGGTGAACCTCATGGGTGTCTTCCTCTCGTGTCGGTGTGTCTGTCGGTCAGCGGTCGCTGAGCGTGATCGAGACGGCGACGTCGGCCGGACCGTCGGCGAGCAGGGTGATCCCACGTGCGTCGAACGTCCCCAGGCGGGCGATGCCGTCCCAGTGGCCGACGTCGCCGTAGTACAGGACCAGGTCCGACGATGGCGCGTACCAGCCGATCTCGCCAGGGTTGGGGTCGTCGCCGGCGGGCATACCGTTCATGGTCAGGGCCGATTGGAGGCGCGCGGTCTTCTCGACGGCGTTGTAGTCGCTGAACGTGAGCGTCAGGGGCAGGCGAGCGACGAGGTCGCGTCCGGCCGGGTTGTCCCACAGCTCGCCGTCGATGGTGGTGTCGCCGATGGTGAGCCGGATGGTGGTGCCGACGCTGTGGGGTGTCGGCTCGGGTGCCGGGGTCGTGGGTGTGCTCACGATGTCCGTCCTGTCATCGGTTGCGGCGGGCTGGGTGGGCTGGCTCGTGCAGGCCGACGTCGCTACGGCGAGGAGCGCGGTGACGAGCCAGATCGGGGTGCTGCGGGTTGCGGATGCGCGCATCGCGGTCCTCCTGGGTCGACCGCCTGCCTGCCTGCCGACGTGGACGGGGCAGACAGGCAGACGGTGGTCACAGGGTCAGCAGCACCTTGGTGGCGCGGCGCTCGTCCATGGCCTTGTAACCCTCGGCTGCCCGCTCGAGCGGGAGGGTGAGGTCGAAGACCTTGCCCGGGTCGATCGCGCGGTCCCAGATGAGCTGGATGAGCTCGGGCAGGAAGCGGCGGACGGGGGCGGGGCCACCGAGGACCTGTACCTGGGAGAAGAAGAGCAGCTCGCCGGGCAGCTGGACGTCGTGCGTGACGCCGACAAAGCCGACGTTCCCGCCCGGTCGGGCCGAGCTGATGGCCTGAACCATCGACTCCTGGGTGCCGACGGCCTCGATGACCGAGTGGGCGCCGAGCCCGCCGGTGAGCTCCTTGACGCGGGCCACGCCGGCGTCCCCACGCTCCTCGACGATGTCTGTGGCGCCGAAGTGGCGCGCGAGGTCCTGGCGGTCCTTGTGGCGGGACATGGCGATGATCCGCTCAGCGCCGAGCTGCTTGGCCGCGAGGACACCCATGAGTCCGACGGCACCGTCGCCGACCACGGCGACGGTCTTGCCCGGCCCAGCCTGGGCGGCGACGGCAGCGAACCAGCCGGTGCCCAGGACGTCAGAAGCGGCGAGCAGGTGCGGGATCAGGTCGGGGTCCGGCTGGCCGGGGGTCGCGACGAGCGTGCCGTCGGCGAACGGGATCCGGGCCCTCTCTGCCTGGGTGCCGATCGCACCGTCCACGAAAATGCGGTGCACGCAGCTGGACGGGAAGCCGGCGCGGCAGATCTCGCAGGTGCCGTCGGAGATGACGAACGAACCCACGACGAAGTCGCCGGGCTTGACGGTGGTGACCTCGGCGCCGACCTCCTCCACCACGCCGACGTACTCGTGGCCCATCGTCGCGTGGTCCACGGGGTCGGCACCGCGGTAGGGCCACAGGTCGGAGCCGCAGATACAGGTTGCTGCCAGCCGGATGACCGCGTCGGTCGGGTCGACGATCGTCGGGTCGTCGCGGTCCTCGACCCGGACGTCGCCGGGGCCGTGCATGATCACGCCGCGCATGAGGTTCTCCTTCTCTGGATGGATAGTCCCATCGTGTGCCTGATCCTCGGAGTGTGGGAGTGCCTGTCGTGGGGTGTACCGGCAGTACACCCCACGGCACGGCCTTCCTCGACGGCCGCGTTCGGCTTACCGTCGAAGGCATGGACAACCGAGCGGATGTGCGCGAGTTTCTCGTCTCCCGGCGCGCGAAAGTTACCCCCGAGTCTGTTGGCGTCGTCAGCGGCACGAACCGTCGCGTGCCGGGCCTGCGCCGCAGTGAGGTTGCCGTCCTGGCCGGCGTGAGCGTCGAGTACTACGCCAAGCTCGAGCGCGGGGCGATCGGCGGCGCGTCGGCGTCCGTGCTCGACGCCGTCGCGCGGGCGCTACAGCTCGACGACACCGAGCGCGCGCACCTGTTGGACCTCGCCCGTGCAGCAGACGGCGTCCCCTCGTCCGGTCGTCCGCGTCGACGCACGACCCGGCCAGCACCACCGCGCCCGAGCCTGCAGTGGGCGCTGGCAGCGATCACCGAGGGCGTCGCCTTCGTCCGTGACCAGCGCCAGGACGTGCTGGCGACCAACGACCTCGGCCGCGCGTTCTACTCCCCCGTGATCGGCGACGGCGGCCGCACGCCGAACCTCGCGCGATTCCAGTTCCTCGATCCCGCGGCCCGCGAGTTCTATCCGGACTGGGACCTGTTCGCCGAGATGTGCGTAGCGATCATGCGCGCAGAGGCAGGCCGCGACCCGCACGACAAGAGCCTCCAAGATCTGGTCGGGGAACTGTCGACGCGCAGCGAGACCTTCCGTCGACTGTGGGGCGCGCACGACGTGCGCAGCCACGGGTCTGGCACCAAGCGCTTCCACCACCCCGTGGTCGGCGAGCTCACTCTGGCGTACGAGGAACTCGCCATCACCGCCGAGCCCGGCCAGGTACTCATGGTCTACACGGCCGAGCCCGGCTCGCCGTCGGCCGAGCGCCTGCGCCTACTCGCCTCTTGGGCGGCTGACCCGGCCGTCACCGGGTCCAGCACCGATGAGCCTCGACCCCGCGCAGGCTCGGCAGAACAGGAGCGATGATGGAACTGCAAGGCTTCATCGAGCACGTCGCCCGCGGGTCCGTCATCCAGGCAGGCTCGGATGAGCATGCCTTCATGCACCGCGCCGCCCAGGAGGCGCTGCACGTGGTCGCAGAGCTCAACAGCGGTTACCGGACTCCGGAGGAGGTCCGCTCTCTTCTCACCCGGCTGACCGGGCAGACGCTCGATGAGTCCGTAACTCTCTTCCCGCCGTTCTACTGTGAGTTCGGCAAGAACCTCACGCTTGGCGCCGGCGTCTTCATCAACATGGGCTGCCGGTTCCAGGACGCCGGAGGGATCACCATCGGTGACGGCACACTCATTGGCCACGGAAGCACCATCGTCACCCTCAACCACGCCGTCGACCCTGCACGGCGAGCCGACATGACGCCGGCGCCCGTCACGATCGGGCGCAGAGTCTGGCTCGGCGCCTCAGTCACCGTCGTGCCCGGGGTGACCATCGGCGACGGCGCGATCGTCGGAGCTGGCGCAGTGGTCACCAGAGACGTCCCGGCGAACACCATCGTGGCCGGAGTCCCGGCTCGGCCCATCCGGACGACCGGCTTCGACGCCTCACACACGTCTGAGAGCACGGCCCTCTAGGAGGCGCTTCATCCGCCTCCGTCCTCCAGCTCGCCCCCACGGCCTGATGTCGCGGCGGCGCCGGCGGCCCGCCCAGCTCGCCGAGCACGACACGAGGACGGGCCGTCCCTCGATCCGTCAGCCGTAGTCCGCACCGCTTCCGGATGCTCGACACGGGCGCATGGGTTGGGCGCCCAGCCCCACGGTGCCCCTCGTAGCGATCCACGCCTATCGCGCCATGACGAGGGACGACCGTGAGGGTGAGCGGAGACTCATCACGACGCCAGCGCTGTGCCACCGGTCAATGACCGCGCCCACCAGCGACTGTCGCACAAACGACCGTCCATGAGACCGTCGCCCCCATCACGGTGCTGCACCGCGCGTCGTGTCTCATGGGCCGTGTCCGAGACCTATGTACCGCGAGGCACGTTGTCGGTACATTCGGGTGATGGCTTCGATCGGATACGCGCGCGTTTCGACCCGGGAGCAGAATCCGGACGGGCAGACGGACCTGCTCGCCGCCGCGGGGTGCGAGAAGGTGTTCGTCGAGCACGCCTCGGGTGTGCTGGCCAAGCGGCCCGCGCTCGACGATGCTCTGGACTACCTGCGCTCAGGTGACACCCTCGTGGTGACCAAGCTCGACCGGCTTGGTCGATCGGTGCGCAACCTCAAGGAAGTCGTCGAGACTTTGCAGCAGCGGGGCATTGGGCTGAAGGCACTGTCTCAGGGGATCGACACCACGACACCGGGTGGCCGCCTGTTCTTCCACATGCTCGCGGCCATCGCCGAGTTCGAGCATGACCTGATCGTCGAGCGGACCCAGGATGGTCTTGCCGCTGCCCGCGCGAGAGGTCGCAAGGGTGGGGGCCGGTTCAAGATGACGGCGACGAAGGCGCGTCAGGCCAGGGCGATGTATGACGAGAAGTCCTACACGGTCCAGCAGATCGCTGAGACCTTCGGGGTCTCGCGCGGCACGATCTACCGCCACCTCGCCCAAGACGCACGGCCGATGTGAGGGGACGTGCCGGCGCGGTGGGAGGTCTCGGACAAGATCGCTCTCCTGAGCCGCCACGACGACGGTGTCCCATGGACGCGGCTGGCAGCCGAGTCGGGGGTCCCGCTGCGCACCCTCTCGCGCTGGGCGCGCGCCTATCGGTCTGACCCCACCTCACACAGCCTCGCTCGGCGCCAACGCAGCGATCATGGCCGGCGTCGAATCCCGGCAGAGCTGATCGAGGTAGTCGAAGCTCTCGCCCTGGCAAAGCCGGCTCCGACAGTGGCGTTCATCCACCGCCGCGTGGCCGGCATCGCACACGATCGCGGCCTGTCTGCCCCCAGCTACTCCAGCGTCCGGAGCCTGGTCGCCGGGATCGATCCCGGGCTGCGCGCTCTGGCCGAGCACGGGGACGCGGGATACCGGGACAGGTTCGAGCTGGTGCTGCGGCGCTCGGCCGAGCGCCCCAACGAGCAGTGGCAGGTCGACCACACTCTCCTGGACGTGGCGATCCTCGACGCCAAGGGCACCCAGGTGCGCCCCTGGTTGACGGTGGTCCTGGACGACTATTCCCGCGCCGTGGTCGGCTACACCCTCTTCCTCGGCGCACCTTCGGCCGAGCAGACGGCGCTCGCCCTGCACCAGGCCGTCAATGCCAAGGCGAACCCGGGCTGGCCGGTCTGTGGGCTGCCCGAGGTCCTCTACAGCGACCACGGTTCGGACTTCACCTCCGCTCGCCTGGAGCAGGTGTGCCTGGACACCCACATCCGGCTGATCCACTCCCGGGTCGGGGTGCCTCAAGGGCGGGGGAAGATCGAGCGGTTCTACCGGACCGTCACCACCGAGCTCCTGCCGCACCTGCCCGGGTACATCCCGCACGGCACGAACGGCGCACCGGTCACCTCCCCGTCGCTCTCGCTCGAAGACCTCGACGCCATCCTCGAGCAGTACGTCGTTGCCGAGTACAACGCCCGCCCCCACTCCCAGACCCACCAGGGGCCGACCGTCCGGTGGAGCGCGAGCGGCTTCATCCCGCGCAGCCCCGCCCACCCTGAGGATCTCGACCTGCTCCTGCTCACCGCGGCCACCACCCGCAAGGTCCAGCGCGACGGCATCCAGTTCGCCTCGACCCGCTACCTGTCCACAGTCCTGGCCGCCTACGTCGGGGAGCAGGTCACCGTCCGCTTCAACCCGCGCGACGTCGGGGAGATCCGCGTGTACTTCAACGACGAGTTCTTGTGCCGGGCGATCGCCCCTGAGCTGTCCGCCGAGTCGATCTCCCTCGACCAGCTCCAAGCCGCCCGCCGTCAACGCCGCCGCGACCTCAAGGACCAGCTCCGCCAACACCGCACCCTCGCCAGCGCCCTGCCCAGCGATACCCGATACGCCCCACCAGCAGTCAGCACCGACGACACAGCACCGCCACCGGCTCCTGAGCCCCGACCACGACATGGACTGCGTCTGTATGCCACCGACTAAGAAGCTCTCCGTGCTCGGCAAAGACGACGACGGCCGGCGGTTCCTCACCGGAACCTTCGACGAGGTCAACTCCTCCGCCCCGCACCCTCACCCCGTCCCGTCCTTCTACAGCACCCGCGAGCACCGGCGGTTCACCGAGTTCGCCGACACCGTGCGCACCCACCGCTACATCGGACTGTGCTGGGGCCCGCCCGGGATAGGCAAGACACTCTCAGCCCGCCACTACGCCGGCGTCGACTCCTGGGAGCGATGGCAATACGACGTCGGCGACACGGTCGGACCCGTGCCGCCACGGGTCCTGGAAGTACGCACCGCGTTCTACACCCCCACGGTGGCCGCCACCATCAAGCAGATCGACCAAGGCCTACCCCGAGCCTGCCAAGCGATCTCCTACGCGATCGACTACGACGAGCTCGGACTCGTCGACCCCTACGTTCACGACGTGTGACTTTCTCCGGTGAGTGG